>JANLFS010000039.1 GCA_024655925.1 Bacillota bacterium
GACAAACGGCCCTGTCAGTGACCCAAAGGCAAGTCCGGGATTCTCAGCGCCAACCGCGGCCCGTTCGGCGGGATCGGGATGGCACGATGGCGGAGGCAGCTCGCCAAGATCAACGCTGATACAGTCATCGTGTTCTTTGGCGGCTCTTACGGAATCTTCGGCCTCACGCAATTCGCCGCGCTATCCGGCGTCAGGGTCAAGATGTCCCCTGAAGAACGGCAGAGGACCAACGCCATACTGCGATCTTACGGGCTCAGAGCCGGACCCTGACGCATCAGAAACGAGCCGGATCAGATTTCACTCGAGCCGCCAGTCTGACGGCCTTGGGATAATGTGCCCTCAGAAGATGCCCACCCCTCACCCAGCATGCCTAAGCATACCTCCTGCCCAATTGCCAAGACCCAACTTCCCGACATAGGCACAAGAAAACCCGCAATATCGTGCTAATCCCATCAATTGGAACGCGCCGCCGCACGCTCAATGCCTCATGGCAACTTCTGGCAGACTATGTCATGACGTCAGAGTTGACAACTTGACAACTCGGGGTTGAGGACTACGAGGCCGAGCCTTAGCGCTGATGGTCACGACCTCTCTCAGGACGGGGGCACTGTGGGCTCGCACTGGACCTGCATTGTCTTGGGCTTGGGATGTGTCCCGAAGACCCTCGCGATGAGCTCGGGAGCAACATCCAGAAGCCTGTCGAGGATAGCGTCCCCGTTGACCGGCAAGAATCTCACCTGGTCGCGGCCGACCACCAAGAACCCCACGGGATGCAGCGATATGCCCGCACCGCTGCCTCCCCCGAACGGCGACTGGGTACCGCCGTTCCCTGCGGTGGCGCCGGCATTGGGTTCTGTACTGCCACACCAGTCCGTCCCGCCGGCAGCGAACCCGAAAGATACCCTGGAGACGGGCATTATGACGTTTCCGTCCGGGGTCTCCACTGGATCACCCATGATGGTGTTTACGTCCACCATCTGCGCGATGCTATCGAGCGTGGTCTTCATCAGGCCATCAATAGGGTGCTCGGGCATACTACCATCCTCCTCGACTCATGCCCTGGTTTCCCTGGTCACCGGTATTATGCCCCTGCCTGTTCCGGCCATTCCTCCCCCTCCTGAGGAGGCGATAAGCCCGCCTGAAGTTCCTCGACCGGATTATCGTCACGGGGACTATCTGAATCACGCAATCGAGCTCTGTCCTGAAGCCAGTCTCAGAAAACAGAGGGGTCACAGAGACTGCGGGGACATCACGGTCCCGGTCCCACCTTGCGAGAGCCAAAGCGAGAAGTGCGCTCTTCGCGGCAGCTAGAGCCCCTGAGGCCACTGCGGTGGCCGCGGCATCCGTGGCTCCGATGGAGGTGCGCCAGGTGAGCCTGATCAACCGGTGCCTTAGTGAAAGCAGTGAGATCACGGCCGGAACCCACCGGGAGAGTTCATTCAGCACCCGGTGCCCGGTATCCAGGACTTGGTCCAGGGCATCGGAGAAGTCCTGTACATCTCCTAGCTGCATCCCTCCACCAGCCAGGTGACGCCTGATGATCGGGACTTGGACGGCGTACGGCCACCAGGCGACTTTTACCACGAGCAACGTCTGGTTCGGCCCCCGCCTGACGGAGACCGACACTCGAATGGGCCAATGGGCTACAATGACGAGAAACACCAGGATGCCGACTGCAGCCAGGAAGGCAACAACAGCCCAGCGCACGGCGACCACTCCCGCGTGTAGTCTTCCGTGGGCAGGTGAGGTTATTCGGACGGCACCCCACTGCAGTCGGCGGCGTTGCCCGGTTCAGGGAGGGGCGGAAGGTCGTCGAGTGACCTCAGGCCAAGGTAGACTAGAAACTCCGGAGTGGTCCCGTAGAGGACCGGCCTTCCCACAGTGTTTCTGCGGCCAACCTCGGTGACGAGCCCCCGCTCCACGAGAGTGGACAGCGCCGAATCAGAGGCTACACCGCGGATCTTGTCGATTTCTCCCCTGGTTACCGGCTGCTTATAAGCCACAATAGCCAGGGTCTCCAGAGCCGCAGAGGACAGCGGCTGAACGCGTTCCCGCCGGGCCAGCCTCTCTACACATGCCTGATACTCAGGTTTAGTGAGGAAAATGTGCCCCTGTGACACTTCACATAGCTGAATGCCGGACTCCCCAACCGCATGTCTGTCTCTGATCTCTCGCACCAGCTTGCCCACGGTCGCCTCGTCGAGCTCAACCACGTGCGCAAGGTCCGACACGGAGATGGGGTCGGCGGACGCAAACAGGGCAGCCTCAATCGCTGCTTGTGCCTGTTTCAGGTTCAACCGTATCTCCTCCGGTAGCTGGGAATACCCAAATCTCACCGAACGGCGTGGGCTGGGACACAAACACTCGGCCCCGTCTTGCCAGTTCCAGGACAGCCAGGAGTGTCGCGATGAGAGCAGTTCGAGTGCCTCTGGGACCCAGGAACTCGAGCAGCCCCACGCGACCTTTTCGTGTGAGCGCCGAAAGGACCGCCACCATCTGCGCTGCCACCGGTATCTCATCCTTTGGCGCCTCGGTGAACTCATCCGGCAGGCTCTCGAGGACGTTCCGGAAGGCCTGGAGGAGCATATCCACTTCAATGCCTGCGAGTGGGTTGCCCCGGCGGGGGCACACAGGCAGTGGCACCCTTGGCCGTGCGTACGTGCGGCCCGCACGCTCCTCCTGTTCACGGAGGGCACGGGCCGCGTCCCGGAATCTCTTGTACTCGACAAGCCTGGCCACGAATTCCGCCCTTGGGTCCAACTCCTCCTCGATCTCCACCGACTCCGACACTGCCTCATCCGGCGGAAGGAGTGCCCTGGCTTTGATGTAGAGCAGCGTGGCGGCGATGACCAGGAACTCGGAGACCTGGTCTATGTCGGGCCACTCCATGTTGGAGATCTCAGCCAGATAGTCGTCAGCGATCTCGCTTATGGAGACCTCGCAGATGTCTATCTGTTTCTGTTCGATCAGATTCAGCAGAAGGTCGAGCGGTCCTGAGAAGACCGGAGTCTCAACCTTCATATCTTCATCGCGGCACGGACCGCAGCGAGGGTCTCCTTCGCAACCGGGTGAGCCTGCTCCGCGCCTCTTGCAAGTACTTCATCCACCCTCCCTGGGTTGCTCTCGAGCTCCCGTCTGCGCTCGTGAACCGGCGTCAGCATCGAGATGATCCTGTCTGCCAGGTTGCGCTTGCAGGCCACACACCCTACCTTGGCACCTTCACACTCCGTTCTTATCTCTTCTGTTTCGGCGGCACCGAAAGCCGAGTGATAGGCGAAGACCGTGCAGACATCAGGGTGGCCCGGGTCGGACTTGTGCACTCTGGCTGGATCGGTGATCATGCTTCCGACTGCCGCTCGGATGACCTCCGGAGGGTCCGAGATGCTTATGGTGTTGCCGTAGCTCTTGCTCATCTTGCGCCCGTCCGTCCCGGGAAGCATAGTCACTTTGGTCAGTTTGGCCTGGGGTTCAGGGAAAACCGGTCCGTACAGGTAGTTGAACCTGCGTGCGATTTCCCTGGTGAGTTCTATGTGTGGCAGTTGGTCCTCACCCACAGGCACAGTGTCAGCCTTGTACACGAGGATGTCGGCCGCCTGGAGGACAGGGTATCCCAGGAAACCGTAGGTAGTGATCTCCCGTTCCGACAATTGTTGGAGTTGTTCTTTGTAGGTTGGGCACCTTTCCAGCCAGCCGAGAGGGGTTATCATCGAGAACAGCAGATGGAGTTCTGCGTGCTCGCGCACATCAGATTGTTTCAATACAACACTGCGCTCGGGGTCAATCCCGGCCGCGAGCCAGTCTATGACCATCTCCCTGATATACTCGCGCAAGGAGGAGGTATCCTCGTACCCGGTGGTCAGAGCGTGCCAGTCGACCACTCCGAAGAAACACTCATAATCATCCTGAAGTTTGATCCAGTTGGTCAGGGCACCCAGCAGGTTTCCCAGGTGGAGTTTTCCGGTAGGCCTCATGCCACTGAATATGCGTCCTTTCTTCACCAAAGACCACCCCTGTCACATGATCGCGCGATATACAGCGGTTATGATGGGCCCGAGTATTATCCCGGCAGCAGGAGTCAGGACCAGCAGAAGCAGGATGAACGGCGCATACTGCTCGAATTGGTAGTATGCCCGGGCTCTCGGACCAGAGAGGAGAGACGAGAGGATCTTCGAACCGTCGAGCGGTGGCACGGGAATCAGGTTGAAGAAGCACAAACCGAGGTTCACCAGGACTGCGAATCTTATTGCCACAGCCGTGTAGTAAAGGAACGATGACGTGGTGAACATCCCATGCCCCGCGACAGCAAACAGAACCTTGTAGGCTGACGCGAACGCGATCGCAAGTATGAGGTTGGACCCCGGCCCTGCCAGGCTCACCAGCAACACGCCTCTACGCCTGTCCCGGAAGTAACCGGGGTTGATGGGCACTGGCTTCGCCCATCCGAACCTTTGGGTAATGATGAGTGCCAGCGTGCCTACGGGGTCTAGGTGCGCAAGGGGGTTGAGCGTGAGCCGTCCGCTCCATTTGGCAGTCCTGTCACCAAGCAAGAGGGCGGTGTAAGCGTGGGCGAACTCGTGGACCGTGAGGGAAAACAGTATCGCGGGCAGAGTCAGAACCAGCCTGACCAGGTCCAAGTCAAACATGCCTGGGCACCCCCTACCCGGAGATTATACCACATGACTCGGCGCCGCGTAACCCGCTGCCGCCGGGCGCCGGGCTTGACAGGCGGCGGGTGCCCTTCCCATCTCACGAAAGGACCTGCCCACCCGTCTGCACACGCCTTCTCCAGGCCAGAAGGTCGACGAAAGCCTCTATCCGCGTCTGGATCCCTGCATCTGCCGTCTGTTCGTCAAGGGTGATCGACATCACCGGTATCCCCTCGCGCTCACTCACAGATGGGAGTATACTCTCGGCCACAATCTCGGGCATACAGGTGAGTGGGGCAAGATGAACCACCCCGTCCACACCCGCCCTTGCCATCTCCACCGCGTGCCCCACACTCTCGAGTCCATGCCCCCCTACGAAGTAATTCAGGTAAGGCCGCGCCAAGGCTGCGGTGTCCGACTTCTTGCCCATCCGAAGGAAATCCATCACCACGTGCTGGCGCACCCAGGATGAGAGGGTGATGGGTTGGAGAACCTCCGCCCCCAACTCCCCCAGTCTCCGAGGGATATCAAGGTTCACTGCAGTCTCGAGGACCACGTACATCTCCCCAACGACTCCGACTCGAAGGTGTGGACGGGAGGAGTCGGCCTGCAAAGAGCATGAACGTATCCGCGACAGCCCTTCCCGGACGCCATCTCGGACGGCCCGGACGGAGTCCGCCTCGTCGAGCGCAGCAATGGCACTGCGATACTCTGAGGTTACTGCGGCCCCAGGCATCTGTCCCCACCTCGCTGCCAGCATTGCCTGGTCGAGCTGGTCAAGCCCGATCGTCTTCTCCCATCCCAACCACAGTGCCCGGGCCGCCTGCGCCGGGGTTACACGGCCGGCGATCCTTGCGACCTGCCTCAGAAGACCTCCGGGGTCCGCATGGAACGGTTCAAGAACCAGGAGTTCAGCTCGTGACTTTAGGTCCCGCATTATTTCACGCTGCAGTTCACAATAGTACCCAAGCCTACACGGCCCGATCCCACCGACCATGAGCAGAGCCTCGGCCCCGGCCTCAACGGCTTCGACGAAGTTGCCCAAAGTGACTTTGAGTGGAAGACATGAGCCTTCGGGCGCGTGTGTGGTGCCGATGTCCAGGGTCCTCCTGCTCGAGCGGGGTGGAACCACAACGTCCAGTCCAAAACCTTGTAGGATTGCCTTGAGTGGGATGTACGTGTTCCCCAGATGGGGAAAGCTAATCCTCACGGCCGGTCTTCCTCATCCACACCGTGTCGATGAAAGCCTCGAGCCTCGTTGCCACGCCTGCTTCTCCAGTATGTTCATCCAGGCTCAACAGCATAAATGGAACGCTCCGGCGCCTTGTTGCCTCTCTTTGCACAAGCTCCGCGATGAAGGACTCAGGCCCACACCCGAACGACGTCAGGTGTATGATCCCGTCCACCTCTCGTGACTCGAGCCACCTCTGTGCGGTCCCAATGATCCTCTTGCCGGGTGTCCAGAAGGGTACCTTCCGGCCAGGGCGAGACCGTGCCCATGCCGAAAGCTCCCGATCGGAATACCACCGGTCAGTCACAGGAGTGGCCCCGAGCGCCACTAGCCTCTCCTTGATGTTCATACTCATGTACGCATCGTCCAGGTTGTAGCGGTGCCCGAGAACCCCAATCGCGAGGTCTTGAAGGTTTCTTGCCATGTCCCGCGTCCTTGCCCTGAACCGGGCCTCCTCACGCCGAAGCCTGGCAAGGCCTCGTCCAAACGCCAGGACAGTTCGGGCTGGGTTCGCCCCGAACTCTCTGCCGAGTCTGGCCAGGTTTGCGGCGAAGCCGATCCCGCTCTTGGACAGGTCCACGCACGGGTCGAGAACGCGAGGCGCCTTGGGTAGGCATGCCCTTACCATGTCCGGTAGTCCCATCAGTTTTGGGCATATGAATGATGACCTCTCCACGCTCACGATCCGCGGAATGAACAGCGCATCCACCTTCCCAGTCAGGGCTGAGGCGTGCCCAAAGAAGACCTTCACAGGGAGGCATGCCTCGTCCACACAGGTCCTGACACCGGCGTTCAGAATGGTCTCATTGGTTTCCTCGGACACGACCACAGTTGCCCCCAGGGAGCTGAGAAGCTCTTGCCACAGAGGGAAGAACTCGTGAAAAAGGAGCCCTCGCGGGACTCCTACCGTGGGCCCCATTTACCACACCTGCCACGATCAAGCCTTCGGGTTCGCCACCAGGGCGATCAGGGTCCCAAACACGACCGCCGCGGTCACCCCCAGGCCTGTGAATTCGAACGCTCCTGTGAATAGACCGAGTGGCCGAACCCGGAGACGGGAATGAGAGCTCCAGCCCCTGCGAAGTTCACCAGGTTGTCATATACCCCCAGACCGGACAGTGCCGCTCCGACCACAGTGAACAAGACGAGAATGTGCCCGGGCGTGAGCTTGGATAGGTCAAGCACGGCTTGGCCCACCGCACATATGGCTCCTCCGACGAGGAACGCAATGACGTAGTCCAACTCCTCTGGTCCTCCTCACCTCACAACTCAAGTGCCACCGCGTTGGCCACAGCCGGAATTGACTCTCCCTGCTGAGTGGTAAGGGGTGACAGAAGGGCCCCTGTGGCTATAGCGAGGGCCCTGGAGATCTCGTTGTCCTGCATCCTCTTGCAGACATAGCCGCCCAACACCAGTGCCGAGCAGGCGCATCCCGAGCCTCCTGCCCCAGCCGTGGGGTCCCCTTGGAAGACCATCACTCCGGCGTCCTGGTAGTTGTCGCCCAGGATCACGCCCTTCTCCTTCATCAGCGCTCTGAAGATATTCGACCCGACAGCCCCGAGGTCGCCGGTGAATATGAAGTCGTAGTCTTCCGGCCTCCTGCCCGTGTCCGCAAGGTGCCGGAACAGGGTATCCGCGGCTGCCGGAGCCATAGCTGGCCCCATTTGGTTCGCGTCCTTTATCCCCATGTCCAGGACTGTTCCGACAGTAGCCTCCGTGATTTTTACCTTTCCGCCCGAGCTCGCCACCAGGAACGCGCCAGCTCCTGTGACGGTGTACTGCGAAGTGGTCTTCCGCTGTGTGTTCAGTTCCACCGGGTACCTGAACTGCCTCTCCGCGGTCTGGTAGTGGCTGCTCGTAGCGACGAGAACCCGGTCGGCATAACCTCCATCCACCAGGACGGCTGCCACAGTCAGTCCAAGCGTAGAAGTAGAGCATGCACCATAGATTCCCACGTATGGCACGCCAAACACTTCAGCCGTGAAACTGGCGGCAACAATCTGGTTCAGGAGGTCGCCGGCGACAAAGAAGTCTACCTGGTCTTGGGTAAGGTTGGCGTTCTTGAGCGCGATCTTCGCCGCATCCTCCATGAACCGCCTCTCAGCCTTCTCCGTCGTACGTTCCCCGAAGAGATCATCCGGCACAATCTCATCGAACCACGGCGCCAGGGGGCCCCGGCCTTCTTTAGGTCCCGCCACTGACCCGGTGCTCACGATTACAGGCGGGGTGGTGAACTTTATCGTGCTGTCTCCCACACGCTTCTGGGCCATGACTCACCCCATATAGAGCCATCGCAGAAGTGCGACGAATACTCCCGTGACTGTCCCGAAGACTAGCACCGGCCCGGCGATTATGAACATCTTGGCGCCCATGCCCATGACAAACCCTTCGCGCTTGAAGTCCATGGCCGCGGCCACGATTGTGTTGGAGAATCCTGTTATTGGGACTGCCGCCCCCGCCCCCGCGAACTCACCTATGTGATGGTATATGGAAGCACCTGTAAGCACCGCACCTATCAAGATCATGACTGCCAGGGTTGGGGCCACCGCGTCGTCCAAAGACATGCCGGAATTGACGAATGCGTTCAAGACACCCTGTCCAACTGCACAGATAAGCCCGCCAACGACAAATGCGCGACCCATGTTGCGGGCAAGGGGCGGCTTTGGGATCAGACTGTTGGCGAGTCTCTGGTACTTCGCCTGTTCGTTTCGTTTTTGCTTTCTCTTGCCGGGGCTGGACATTGCGACCTCCTAGTCGGTGCCATCTACCGCGAACGCGATCTGTACGTTCGCTTTATACTCCACGATCCGGCCGTCCTCGACCGTTCCGGTCATGTTGAGCACCCGCACTCCTGTGATATTATGGACAGTCTTGGCAGCCTCCCGGACCGCCACCTCCACTGCATGGTCCCAGCTCCGGTCAGACTCGCCGAGGAGCTCGACGACTTTCGTGACTGTCACGCTCGTACCTCCTTCACAGGGGCTAGTATGCGCGGTGATGTTCCTTTCATTCACACTGCATATGGCGGCGGAGTGCGTGGAGGGCAGCTTTCTCGATCCGGTGGACCTGTGGTTGGGACATGCCGAGGCTGGCCGCAATCTCGGTCTGAGTCATTTCGCGGAAGAACCGCATGGCAATGACCGACCGTTGGACCTCTGGAAGCGAGCGCAGGGCGTCTCGCAGCGCCACGGAGTCGATGACAGAAGCGTCCGGCGCTGCCGGGCCAGGAATCAGGTCGAGAATCGGGGGGGATTCGGAGTCAGAGGAGACTGTTTCATAGATGGAGACTGCGGGGGCTTCTGACTCCAGGGCAAGCGCCACTTCCGCAGCGCCCACTCCGACCCTCGCTGCGATCTCGGCGACAGACGGTTCGCGCATGAGCTCGGCCCGGAGCGAGTCCTGAGCTGCCAGGCATTTGCCTCCGAGCTCCCGGACAGGCCTGGGAATGTGGGTGGGCCCCTTCCCGCGCAGGTAGGCCCTTATCTCTGACACTATGCTGGGGACCGCATATGTGCTGAAAGCAAAGCCCCTGGACGGGTCGTACCCGTCCAGGGCACGAAGAAGCCCCACACATCCGGCCTGAAAGAGGTCTGCCAGCTCAGCGCGGCCCGCGAACCTCCGCGCCAGGTTCATCACGAGGCCTGCGTGACGCCTGACGACAGCCTCCCGCTCCGGATCGAGCATTACGATCCCTCTGGGGTAAAGGACATAGTGACCACGGTGCCACTTCCCGGGGAAGATGAGATCTCGAACGAGTCAGACAGAGCCTCGATCAGAGTGAGCCCCATCCCCATGCGCTCCGGGTCCGAGCTGTACCCCGGGGCCCTGGCGGCCTCGATATCGGCTATCCCAACTCCCTCATCGCGGACCTCCACCCGAAAACCCCTGTTGAATACCTCCAACACCATCACGACGGGGCCAGGATCTCTCGGATAGGCGTGGACGACGCAGTTGGACACGGCCTCTGATACAGCGAGCTTTATGTCCTCCAGCTCCTCCAGGGTGAACCCGAGAGACGCAGCGAAACTTGTGGCGGCCACGCGGGCGAACCCGAGGTTGTCAGGTATCGACAGGAACTCCACCCGCGCCCGGTTCACCTGGTCTGTCATTCCGGTCCCCCCGTCTGGGCGCGAAGCGCCTCTTCTTTCGACTCATACACCGGGATCAAGCCTGGGAGCCCAACAAGGTCCATTGCTCGTCTGACCCCCGGCCTGGGAGCGGTTATGATCAGGGAACCTCCTCGAGCAGCGAGTCTCTTGTACCGGCCAAACAGAACTCCCAGGCCAGAACTGTCGATGAAGGTCACTGCCGCGAGGTCGAGGAACACTCGCCGTGCAGAGCGGTTGGAGTCTATGACGTCGTCCAATCGGGCCCGTAGATCCTGGGCGGTGGCGAGGTCAAACTCTCCCGACGCCGCGATGAAGAGGTCCGGGCCCTTTGCATTCCACTGGATCAAGAGTCACCCTCCAGTCGCGAGCAGAAGATCACCGGGAGATTCTTCACCCGGCACCGGTTTCCTCCCGCTCACGACCGGAAAAGGAAGATCGATCTGAATATCCCCCGGGTGGAACGGACCACGAGAGGGACGAGGGAAGCGCGCTTCACATCTTGCGCAGAGACCACGTCGACTGCTCCGACCTCCACGCCATCTCGGAATGCGGACATCTTGCCCACCGCCTGGCCCTGCGACACCGGCGCCATGACCACGTTCGGGACAGTCAGCCGCGCTTCGATCTTCGCTTCCTCACCCCGCCTCACCACCACGGACAGGTCCCGGTCCACTGTGAGAGGAACAGTCTCCGCGACACCCTTCGCCACTCTCACCTTCGCGATTTCCTGGCCAGCTCGAGCCACGACCTTCGCTTCACACACGCGGAAGCCATAGTCCAGGAGTTTCCGAGCGTCAGAGAACCGCACGTCACTGGTGGGTGCACTAAGCACCACAGACACCATGCGCACTCCGTTTCGGAGTGCTGTGGCTGACAGACAATACTTCGACCGGTCGGTGTATCCGGTCTTGAGGCCGTCCGCCCCCTCGTAGAACCGGATCAGCCTGTTGGTGTTGGTGAGCATGTTCTTCCCGTCACGCACGTACCCGATCCAGATGGTCAGCCACTCGTGTATCTTGGGATACTTGAGCAACTCCCGCGACATAATTGCGACGTCGCGGGCGGTCGAGAAGCAGTCCTCTTCTGGAGTGCTGCCGGGCAGACCGGTGGCATTTATGAACGAGGTGTTGTTTGCTCCTATCTCCCGGGCCTTCGCGTTCATCATGTCCACGAAGGCCTCCTCCGTGCCTGCGACATGTTCAGCAAGAGCCACGGATGCGTCATTCGCGGACTCTATTGCGACCGCCCGCAGCAGCTCGGAGACGGCCATCTGCTCTCCGACTTCCAGCCATATCTGAGAGCCCCCCATCGACGCGGCGTGCTCTGATGCAGTAACAACATCATCTAGGCTGATACGTCCCGACTCCAAAGCCTCCATCACGAGAGCCAAGGTCATGATCTTCGTGACGCTCGCGATCGGGCGCCTCTGGTCAGCGTCTTTTTCCCAGAGCACTGTCCCGGACCCCGCCTCCACCAGGATAGCCGACGGGGATGTGATCTTGAGGTCTACTTCCCCCGCGGCCGGCGCGGCTTCCACCTTCGACATTGCAAGGGCCGCAAGCAGAAGCACAACCGTGGCCATAATACCAAACCGAAAGAGGGCAAGTTCTGGGCGCGACAAGAGGCAGACCCCCTTTGTTTCGTCTCTCGAGGACAGCATATTCGAGGGTCTGCGCCGTTATACGGCAGGGTCACGCGTCCACAGCCTCATATACCAGAGGGGGTGCAGCGACTGGCGTTTCGCTGATGGAGAAAGCCCCGTCTGCTATGGAAGCTCCTTCCTCAAGCTTATCGCGGCTGGACGCGTAGAGAGTCGCGAGACATTGCCCCGCGTGCACCTCATCGCCTACTTCCGCATGAGTCACAAGGCCCACGGAAAGATCGATGGGATCCTCCTTCCGCGCTCGTCCCGCACCCATGGCCATTGCCGCGCGCCCAAGCGTCAGGGCGTCCGCCCGGGCTACGTGCCCAGAGCCCCGAGCCACCACCGCCCGCTCAAAGGGCGCGACCGGGAGGCGCTCCGGGAAGTCTACGTACGTGGGGTCGCCACCCTGTGCCGCCACCATGTCTCTCAGTTTTGCGAGGGCAACCCCGGACTTGATCAACATCTCCAGGTGTTCCCGGGCCGTGCCGAGCTCCTCGTGCACCCCGGCGAGCACCGTCATCCTCGACGCCAGTTCGAGGCAGAGCTCGAGCAGCCTCCGAGATCCTTCACCTCTCAGAGTGTGGACGGCCTCTCGAACCTCCAGAGAGTTGCCGACCGCTCGCCCAAGCGGTTGGCTCATGTCCGATATGACTGCGGCCGTCCGTCTTCCGGACATCCGGCCTATCTCGACCATCAGAGAAGCGAGGTTTCTGGCATCTGCAAGCGAACGCATGAACGCCCCAGAACCCACTTTGACATCGAGTACGATGACATCAGCCCCGGTTGCGATCTTCTTGCTCATTATGCTGGCGGCAATCAAAGGGATACTGTCCACCGTGGCGGTGACATCCCTGAGCGCATAGAGGATCTTGTCCGCCGGCGCGACGTCCGCGGTCTGGCCTACCACGGCAACCCCCACAGTGTTTACCTGGGCGATGAACTCGCTGGGAGCGAGCGAGATCCGGAAGCCAGGGATCGATTCGAGTTTGTCCAAGGTCCCGCCGGTGTGTCCGAGCCCCCGACCGGACATCTTGGCCACGCGCGCTCCCGCTGCCGCCACCAGAGGTGCAAGAACTAGGGTAGTGGTATCGCCTACCCCTCCCGTGCTGTGCTTGTCGACTTTGACTCCTCGGATTCCTGCAAGGTCGACCAACGCGCCGGAATGCGCCATCGCGAGAGTGAGGGCAGTCGTCTCCTCGGGTGTCATGCCACGGAAGTACACCGCCATTAGAAGGGCGGTCATTTGATAGTCTGGGATCTCACCGCTGGTTGCCCCTCTGATCATGAACTCGATCTCTTCCCGCGAAAGCTCACCCCCGTCACGCTTCTTCGCTATGATGTCCGGGACTCTCACAAGAACTCCCTCCCTCAAGCTACGCCCTGGGGTGGTATCGGTTGTACACCTCCCGGAGCTTGGCCCGGGTCAGGTGTGTGTAGATCTGAGTAGTCCGGATGTCCGCGTGCCCGAGCATCTCTTGAACAGACCGGAGGTCAGCCCCGTTTGCCAGAAGATGCGTCGCGAAGGAATGACGCAGGGTGTGAGGGGTTATCTCCACCCTGATCCCACAAGCAGCCGCCCTGCGCTTGATTATCTTCCAGAACGCCTGGCGCGTCATGCCTCGTCCCCGGTTCGTGAGGAAGAGGGACTCGTCCGACGTCGCACCCCCGAGGGCCCTCCGACCCGCCGCCAGGTAACGGCGAAGCGCCTCTACCGCACACGCGCCGACCGGCACTATTCTCTCGCGGTTGCCCTTACCCACGCACCTCACACATCCTAGTTCCAGGTTCACATCAGCGGTGCGGAGCGAGATCAGCTCTGACACACGCAACCCAGACGCATAGAGCAGTTCAAGCATTGCACGGTCTCTCAAGCCCCTGGCGTCCCCTTTTCCACCCCGGGATAGAAGCTTGTCCACCTCACTCACAGACAGGACTCTGGGAAGCCTTTGCGGCCTCTTCGGGGCTTCAAGGTTGAGGGTGGGATCCCTGTCCATGTGACCTTCGCGCACTAGGAACTTGAACAGGCCCCTGATAGCCGAGAGCTTCCGCGCGGCGGACGTTGGCGCTCCCCCTGAGCTAATAGTCTCAGCGACGAATCCAGCCACCGAGGAAGGGGAAGCATCGAAGATGTCTCTGTCCTCGGGATTGTCTGATCCCCTATTCAGCCTGGCCAGGTATACCCCGAAGATCGTCAGGTCGCGGGCGTACGCCGAGAGCGTGTTCTCAGAGAGCCCACGCTCCACCGCAAGGTAGTTGAGGTACTCCTCTACACAAGGCAGCACCGCGTCCACCTCCTGTCCCGTTTGGCCGAGGCAACCTAGCTTTCGACGAAACCAGGTAGGCTCCTCCTCATCCGACGTCAGGAGGCGAACCTTGCGGCCATGACGAGAAGCGCCGGAGAGACATACACCTGAACGAAAGACGCAAGGACTAGGAGCAACGCCGCGGCCCCTGCTGCGAACGCGGACTTCGCGAACGCGACGCCGGGATCAGCCTCCATGGCCAGAAGTCGCTTTTTCACCACGGACCAGGAAAACGCGGACGAGGCTGCGGCCACGATGAGAAGAGCGGGCACAGCCAGGACATTGTGGGGCAGCACCGACGCCAGGGCAGCCGCCACTCCCGGCGCCGCCATCTCCCGCACCATGAAAGCGACTGTGAAACCGGCAGAAAACCCCCTGACGAAGAGGACGACGAAAATCCCGGGCAGCCCCACAACCGTCACACCTAAGGCCCAGATAATCGCGGCGGCGTTCAGGTTCGCTGCCAGGGAGTTGGACACAGCCGGGGTGTGGTCCTCAGGCAGAGTCCGTCTGAGGCTCAGAAGCCCGGTTTCGAGATACTCGAAAACCTCCGCACTGCCTTCACGAAGAATGGACGCATAGACCGCGCCGAAGCAGATGCCTGTCAAGAACACCGCAAAGAGCAAGGAATATGTCACGATGTTGGAGCGAACGTGGGCGAAGACGAGTTCCGAGAAGGTGCCTGCCTTCACCATTGCACACACCCCCTGTCCAAAAGGTATGCGCAACTGTGAAACGTCATGACTCCTCCGCCACCACCGCTTTCCCGTAGGTGCCACCTCCACCCGCAGCCACGCGCAACTCGCCTTCGCGCGCAAGCACGATGCGTTCCGCCAAGAGCGGTCCAACCACCTCCGAAAGGTCTTCTAGACCTGCCCGGTGCAGGATCGCCATCTCGGTGCCGAAAGCATCTATGAGCCGGTCCATTGTGGCGGAGCCTACCCCCGGCACGAATTCGAGAGGAACTTGGTGCTGGTACGGAGGCCGGTGGTCCGGATGCACGGGCCTCTCGGTGTCCGCGATTTCCGCGATGCGGTCTGATACTCCTATGACCAGTCTGACACTTCCGCACTCCGGGCAGACCCGCGGCGATGCCGCAACAGAGAACCTGGCACCGCAATCCTCGCACGCCGTGAGGTGGTACTTGCCGAGTCTTGGGTCCAAGCCGAAGTTGGCGACAACGCGTCTGCCTGCCCGGCGTGAGAGCGCAAGAGCTACTTCGCGGAAGGACGCCTCCTCGAGAAGCATCACGTTGTACTCCCGTCCGAGTTTGGGAAGGGAGTGCGCGTCGGAGTTGGACAGGAATGTATAGTCCCGAAGCTCCGCGATGCGGTCCGCCATGTCTGTGTCCGCCGACAGTCCGAGCTCTACTCCGTCCACGAGTTCTCTCTCCTGCCCCAAGAAGACATCTGAGAGACGCCTTGCGCACGTGCCGTACAGGCTCCTGTGTGGAGTGAACGCATGAGCCACCACGAACAGCCCATCATGCCGTCGGGTGGCTGCTGCCAGCTCTCTCGCCCCCATGTTGGCCCGCTGCGTGCTGAGGTTCATGTTCCTTATGTGGCCCGCCATCTCCCGGGAAAACGCACGCACTTGAGTGAGAGTCGGAAAGAACGAGAGGCAGTGGGCGGTGCCGCCCGCCGGACAGGGCGCCTCTACTTCGGCCCCGGCGATTACCGTCACTTGGTCCAGATAGCGGAGTCCTCCACCGGGCAACTCCACCATCTCCCCTGCCCGAACTAGCCTGTCGATGTCCGAAAGGACCCTGGGGGAGGCACAGTCGATGACCCCCACTATCTCGATGCCTTTGCGCTTGGCGGCCTCCCGGGCGATGTTCTCGAAGGTGAGATCCCGCGCCCCCGCCACCTTGACCTTCTTGCCTTCACTATTCCTGCCGATATGTGCGTGCAGGTCCACAAAGTACTCTTTCAAGAAGCGGGACACCCTCCCTGAGGTACCGGGAGCCCGCGCGTCCAGGCCATGAAGAGCAGGCCTGACAGCGTTTTCCCATCTCTGATTCGCAAGCCGCAGATGGCATCCGGAATGTCTTCCGGATGTAGGAATTCTGTCCTGACGAACTCGTCCTCGTCGGGTGCGGCATCGCCGGCCTCACGTACCTGGGCAACGTACAGCCGCATGAACTCCGTCGCGAATCCGACTGCCAGAAAGAACCCGGCCACCTGCTGCAGTCGGATTGGCTCAAGCCCAGTCTCCTCCAGAAGCTCTCTCCTTGCGGCCTGTTCCGGATCCTCTCCGGGCTCAATCCTTCCTGCGGGGATCTCCAGGAGTTCTTCACCACCGGCGTACCGGTACTGCCTGACCATGACAACCCGGCCGTCCGGAAGGATCGGGACTACGGCGACAGAGTCCCGTGTGACCACTATCTCTCTTGTGGCGGTGCGCCCATTGGGCAGGGTTACGACGTCCCGGTGGACACTGAGGATCCTGCCCTCATAGACCGTGTCAGAAGACACGGTACTCTCTGTAAGGTTGTTGTCCAAACTATCACTCTCCCAAGACAAACTCCCGGGCGTACACCCCGCCTGCTCCCGCCGCCAAGAAGAACTCCGGGTCATCTTCTGGCGACCGCCCCATCGTCGATACTCGGATGCCCCGGGAACTGAGAAGAGACAGGGCCGGGCGCCCGGGGCGGAAGACCAGTTCGTGTCCTACCTCCGTGGCGGCGTTCTCCAGGCTTGTCGTCAGGGCCCCGATGAACTCCCGGTCGCCGTCGGAAGGCAGCACACACCGCACAGGAGTACAGCATACATCTCTGAGGACGGTCAGAGTGTGGTGGCTCACGCCCCGATGTCTTGGCCTGGGGTCCGCACGGGATATTCGCGGGACCAGGATGGGGACGCCCCCAAGGCGATTCACCGCGTCCGCCATGTATCCCTGCTCTATCCCGGAGAACCCATACCGGGTGCCGGTGCCCACGATGCCAGGCCCCATGGAGACCACAGCCGCGTCACATCTCGCCACCGCCTTAGCTGCCACAAGCGCGGAGTGGACCGTCACTGCCTCGATGTCGCCTCCGAAAGCGTGCCCCGCAGTTATCGTTACGCTCAGGAGGCCATGTTCACGGAGTTGATCCACGAGTTCGCTCAGAGCGATCGGAAGGGCCGCCCCGTCGGTCATGATGTAGGCGACCCTGGGAGGCTTGACCCCAGTGGCAGCAAGCCCAGCCAGCGCAGGTGGCACCATACTGTGGAGCTCACAAAGCACCACTGGCATCCCGAGGAGGCCCCGGAACCCTTCGATGGCGCCAGCGTTTGACGGGTCCTCCTCGTAGCTTCCCGTGCAGACCTGCATCGGCATGTAACGGGCTTTCATGATGTGCCCGCGGAGCGGGGGATTAAGCGATTGCCTTCCTTCGACCCAAATGACGAAGTGGCGTCCGCCGGATCCAAGACTGAGGCTGACAGCGGTCACGTTCAAGATCACGGAGTCCCCTGGGGCCGCAGGCCCTGTGAGCTCGGGGTAGCACACGGCCGTCTCCTCGTCAGATCCTGTCCCTTCTTGCTCACCGCCTGCCCCCTCAGGAACCATCTTCACCGCAAGTTCCTGCATTCCGTGTCGGTCCGCAGTCACTCTAACTACGACCCCTCTGCGCGCCCTGATCATTGCCACACCGCCCCCCCAGCCTAGTCTTCCCAAGCCGAGAGAAAAGGCCCGGAGCCAGTTCTCTGGCCCCGGACCCATCCGGCACACAGGAGCATCGCTCTATTGTGCCAGGAGTGCCCCTCTTGCGAGTGCCTCCTGGTTCAGGGGAATCAGGTCATGCCTGCGTTCAGGCAGAACCTTCTTGAGCGACTCTACTACGGATTCGATCTTGACGACACGGGTTGCAGCGATCAGGGCACCGAGGGCGCACATGTTCGCGACCTTGTCGTTGCCCAGTTCGATTGCGATTTCGTTGGCGGGGACGGCTATGACCCGCACGTCTTTCCTCTCGGGCTTGCGGTCGATGAGTGAACTGTTGTAGACCAGCACTCCGCCGGGACGGATCGCGCGCTCGAATCTGTCCAGAGATGGGCGGTTCATCGCCACCACACACGTGGGCTCGGTCACGACTGGGGATCCTATGGGTTCGCTTGCGACCACCACCGAGCAGTTGGCAGTGCCTCCGCGCATCTCGGGCCCGTAGGAGGGGAACCATGAGACACTCTTTCCCTCGAGCATGCCCGCGTAAGACAGGAGTTGCCCCATGACCATTACTCCCTGCCCACCAAACCCGGCCATGACGATCTCCTCAGCCATTGGAGGCCACCCCCTCCGCCGTCCTGAACTCTCCCAGTGGGAAATAAGGGATCATATTGGCCTCGAGCCACTTCATGGCCTCATGAGGAGCCATTCCCCAGTTCGTTGGGCAGGTGGATAGGCACTCGACCATGGCAAACCCCAGCCCCGCCAACTGCACTTCGAAAGCCTTCTTGATCGCCCGCTTCGCCCGACCCACATTCGCTGGAGAGTTCAGCGCCACTCGTGCGATGTAGGCAGCCCCCGGAATCGTGGCCAACATCTCGGAGACTCGGATCGGCTTCCCGGCGTGCGATTCCCGCCGCCCGTACGGGGATGTCGTGGTCTTCTGGTTCACGAGCGTGGTCGGAGCCATCTGCCCGCCTGTCATGCCATATATGGCGTTGTTCACGAAGACCACAGTGATTTTCTCGCTCCGCATCGCCGCGTGCACGATCTCCGCAGTACCGATCGAGGCGAGGTCACCGTCACCCTGGTAGGTGAAGACAACTGCATCCGGCAGAACGCGCTTGATACCAGTCGCGACTGCTGGTGCCCGCCCGTGGGCGGCTTGCTGCATGTCGAACTGGAAGTAGTCGTAGGCAAGAACGGAGCAACCCACTGGGGCAATGCCTATAGTCCGCTCACGTACCCCCAGCTCGTCCACGGCCTCTGCAATCAATCGGTGGATGATCCCATGAGTGCACCCCGGGCAGTAGTGGGTCAGCCTTGGGGCGAGAGATTCGGGGATGCTAAATACCTGCTTCACGCTCTCACCTCCGATCGAGCGAGTTCCCTGACTTTGTCCAATATGGCCGAGGCCGACGGGATGACCCCACCAGAGGTACCGTAGAACCGAACATCTGCCCGGCCGTTCACCGAGAGCCGGACGTCCTCCACCATCTGCCCCTGGCTCATCTCCACTGCGAGGAAGACTGGCTTCCGGGCAGCCAGGTCGAAGATAGTCTTCTCGGGGAATGGCGAAAGGGATATCGGCCGCACCAACCCGGCACGGATGCCCTCGGCGCGGGCCCTGTCCACAACAGACTTGCATATCCTCGCGGTCGTTCCGTACGCCACTAGCACGACATCGGCGTCTTCACAGGCGATGGTCTCAACGCGGACCTCATTCTTCTTGGCTTCCTCAAACCTTGCAGCGATCCTCAGATTCCGCTCGAAGAGTTTGTCGGCGTGCAAGCTCAGGGAGTTGATCACCCTGGGTGCCCGTCCACGGGCACCGTCTGTCACCCAGTCACCTTTGGGGAAAGGCCCAGGAAGGGGTTCCGGGAATTCCACCGGTTCCATCATCTGACCGATTATCCCGTCCCCCAGGATCATCACTGGCGTTCTATACTTCTCTGCGATATCAAAGGAGCCCATGACGAGATCGACCATCTCCTGGACTGACGCGGGCCCGAAGACTATCAGGTGGTAGTCACCGTGCCCACCCCCCTTGACCGCCTGGAAGTAGTCACTCTGGGCAGGCTGGATACCTCCGAGGCCGGGTCCCCCGCGGACCATGTTAACCACGAGGCAGGGGAGTTCAGCGCCGGCGATGTAGGACAGACCTTCCTGCTTGAGACTGATGCCGGGGCTGGATGAAGATGTCATGACTCTGGCTCCTGCGCCGGCCGCGCCGTACACCATGTTGATGGCGGCAACCTCGCTCTCGGCTTGCAGGAAGACGCCTCCCACCTCGGGAAGTCTTCGCGACATGTACTCCGGGATTTCGTTCTGCGGGGTGATCGGGTAACCGAAGAAGAAACGGCATCCGGCTCGCACCGCGGCCTCAGCCACTGCCTCGTTCCCCTTAAACAGCTTGCGTTCAGCCACCAGTCTCTCCCTCCTTTGTCACGCGGGAATTCACGGCTTGAACACCTCAATGACCGCGTCGGGACACATCCTGGCACAGATTGCGCAGGAGGTGCACGCTTCTTCGTCCGCGAGTATGGCTGGGTGGTAGCCATTCGCGTTGATGTGTTCCGCCATCCTTATGGCATGCTTGGGGCAGAAGTGGAGGCACAACTCGCACCCCTTGCACTTCGCCTCGTTGAACACGACTTTCTTCACAGGCTTCCTCCTCCCCTGGTAATCCGTTTCGCCCTCTCCGTCCCGGACAGGACGCGCAGTCCGGCCTCTGCGAGGGCCTCCATTTCGTTCTCACCTGGGTACACCATCACCGGAGCTATGAACTTAACCCGCTGGGTGATCCAATCCACGAGCATCTGGGATCGAGCGGCGCCCCCGGTCAGGATGATGGCATCGACGTTGCCGGAAAGGACAGCCGCACATCGGCCGACCTCCTTGGCCACCTGGTAAGCCATGCCCTCGTAGCAGAGGCGAGCATAGTCGTCCCCTTCTCTGATGCGTTTCTCCACTTCGATGAGGGAGTTTGTGCCGAGATAAGCGACGAGTCCGCCGCCGCCGACTAGCTTTCGGCGCATCTCGCCCTCAGTGTACTTGCCAGAGAAGCAGAGTCTCACCAAGGAGGAGCACGGCAGCCCGCCAGAACGCTCAGGTGAGTACGGTCCGTCACCATCGAGAGCATTGGCGACCTCGACCACCCGGCCACCTCTATGTGCCCCGACGCTGATGCCGCCACCGAGGTGGACGAGGATCAGGTTGAGGTCCGCGTAGTCACGTCCGATGTCGCGGGACGCCGCACGCGCGACTGCTTTCTGATTGAGGGCATGGAAGATGCTCTTCCGTTCTATCTCTGGAAGCCCGGAGAACCTGGCGATGTCATCAAGCTCGTCCGTGGTCACCGGATCAGCGATGAACGCGGGGATCCCCAGTGGCGTTGCGATCTCCCGGGCTATCAGACCTCCCAGGCTGGACGCGTGGCCGATGTCATACTCGCGCAACGCTGCGATGAGTGCATCATCCACCTCGTACACCCCTCCCTCCATGGGAGGCAGAGGACCACCCCTCCCTACTACTGCGGCGAGGGATTCCCCGGGTATCCCCGATTGCTCCAGGAACCTCACAACCGCATCCCGCCTGAACTCGAACTGGTCCATGATCCTGGGATACGATTTGATCTCCTCCGCATCGTGGTGGAGTGTCTCCGAGGCCACGCACGAGCCGCCTTCGAACACTGCAACTTTGGTGGACGTCGATCCGGGGTTGACGATCAGAAGCCTTGGCGTCATGAGCGTCTCACCACCTTGCGGCTTTGTCACCCTGACACGACTATGGCCAGGGCTATGGACCAGAGCCTGGTCATGGGGGAATCGGATCGAGAGGTGAGTACAATTGGAGCCCTCGCCCCTGCGATGATCGCTGCCGCCTCGATCTCTCCGAAGTGCACCATGGTCTTGTAGATCACGTTTCCGGTCTCGATATCCGGCACCAGCAGGATATCAGCCTGTCCCGCGACAGGGCCCGAAACCCCTTTATGCTTAGCCGACTCCAAGGACACCGCATTGTCGAGGCCAAAAGGCCCGTCCACGATGCAGCCTCGGATCTGTCGTCTATCACTCATCTTGGCCAGGATCGCCGCGTCGACGGTAGCTGGCATGTCTGGGTTCACCAGCTCCACCGCGGCAACGCACGCAACTTTGGGGACTTCGCACCCAAGCTTGTGCGCTACATCCACGGCGTTCTGGATTATCTGCACCTTCTCCGCCAGAGTCGGCGCAACTACCATCCCACCGTCGGTCAGGTAGAAGAACCGATCGTATCGCGGGGACTTCAGGATAGCGCAGTGGCTCAGGAGTCTCCCTGTCCTCAGGCCCACATCCTTATCGAGCACCGCCCTTAGGAGGTCCCCTGTGCCAATCAAGCCCTTCATGAGGATGCCGGCCGCCCCGCGGCTGACGAGTTCCACAGCTCGTCTTGCGGCAACGGAGGAGTCCGGCTCATGAACTAGTTCCATCCGCGAGAGATCCAGACCGATCGATGCCGAGATGTCCCCGATCGCCTGCCGGTCTCCTACGAGAGTGAAGTCGGCAAGCCCCAGTTCAGAAGCGATCTTCACGGCTTCCAGGACCTCCGGATCCTGAGCCGCCGCCACGCTCACCCTAGCCGGGGCGTGGGACCTCGCACGTTCGATGAGGGTATCGAATCCGGTTGCCAAAGCCTTGCCCCTCCCTTATTCGTAGACTCGTATGGTCTCGAGGCCCGCCAGGGCGCGCATTGCTCCCTCGGCGAGAGCCTCCATCTCATTTTCGCCAGGATAGGTGTAGATCGGTGCGATGAACACACATCTGCGCCGTATGTCGCTGACAAGCCTATCCCAATGGGCAAGCCCACCGGTGAGCGCGACCGCGTCCACCTCTCCCGCAAGTACCGTCGCCGCTGCACCGATCTCCCGTGCGACCTGGTACCCCATCGCCTCTGCAACGGCGAGTGCACGGGAATCGCCCCGGGATATCATGGCTTCGACTTCGCGGGCATCGTTCGTCCCGAGGTAGGCGACGAGCCCTCCCTTTCTGGTTATCTTGTCGAGCATGTCTCTCTCAGTGTACAGGCCAGAATAACACATCCGGACCACGTCGCCCGAGGGCAGGGACCCGGTCCGCTCAGCCGAGAACGGGCCTTCGTCATTGGCGCCGTTGACATCCACCATCTTCCCATGCTTGACGGGAGATATCGAGATCCCACCACCCATGTGGGCGACGATGACGTTGACTGAGCAGAGATCACGCCCGAGCGCCCGCGCAACCTTTCGCGCGGTGGAGCGGATGGACAACGCGTGGAGGAGTGACTGGCGTGGGAGCTCAGGCAAACCTGATAGGCGCGCCAGCGGTTCGAATTCGTCCACCGAAACCGGGTCGACAATGAACGAGGGAATCCCGAGCGGGTCGGCTATGGCTCGGGCTATTAGACCGCCCAGGTTAGACGCATGTTGAGCCCTGACTGCATGGACGAGATCATGGGCCATCCGGTCGTTTACGGCATAGACGCCGCCGACAAGAGGTTTGAGTGCTCCGCCACGACCCACGCAAGCATCGAGATCCTCAAGGTTGAGCCCTGCGCGACTGAGCTCTTGGAGTATAGCGTCTTTCCGGAATTCGTATTGGTCAGCTATGGTGGTGAACTTCGAGAGGTCTTGTGAGGAGTGAGGGATGTTCTCTGAGTAGGTGGGAGTCTCCCTGACATACCAGGCGATTTTGGTGGATGTGGATCCTGGGTTGATCACCAGTACGGTATAGGCCCACTCCAATACACTCATGTCTCCAATCGCCTCCCAGTCCCCATGTGCACGCACTGGTGTATATTCGCCTCGCCGCGAAATATCCCTTCACGTACACGAAAATAGCCGGAGGTGTTCCGGCCATCTCTCTACATACGTGTTAGGAGCCTCACTTCGTCAGCGCCTTCGGCCAGCGTCCCGTGTTCGCCCGTCGTTCGGCCTCGGCTCCCGCGGCCTCGCGACGAAGTCGCGCCCTCTCGTTTGGCCTCCTCCTGCTGGCGCTCCGGCGGCCTCGTCCCTTGCGGGCCTTGGGAGCATATCTTTGCGCGAGAGGTTTATCCTGCCCTGCTTGTCGATTTCCGAAACGCGGACGGTGATTTCGTCCCCGACCGACACGACATCCTCCACGGTCGCGACTCGTTCGTGAGACAGCTGGGAAATGTGCACCAGCCCTTCCTTGCCTGGAAGGATCTCAACGAACGCCCCGAACGGCATCAGGCGTGTGACCTTGCCTGTGTACACCTCGCCCACGCCGGGATCGCGAACGAGCTTCTGGATCATGTCCGCTGCCTTCTCCACGCCTTCGACGTCAGAGGACGCTATGAACACCCTGCCGTCGTCCTCGATGTCGATCTTGGTGCCAGTCAGCTCGATGATCTTGCGTATCATCTTGCCCCCGGGTCCGATGACCTCACGGATCTTATCGGGATCGATGGTCAGCGTCATCATTCTCGGCGCATAGGGCGAGAGCTCGGTCCTGGGCGCGGGAAGCGTCTCGAGCATCCGTTCAAGGATGAACATCCGCCCTTCGTGGGCCTGTCTGAGCGCGGCCTCAAGAATCTCCCGGGACAGCCCGCGGATCTTGATATCCATCTGGATTGCTGTGATTCCGTCCCGCGTGCCAGCCACTTTGAAGTCCATGTCTCCGAGGGCATCCTCAATGCCCTGGATGTCGCTGAGAATAGCGAAGTTGTCCTCATACTTGACGAGTCCCATGGCCACCCCGGCCACAGGCTTCTTGATGGGCACACCTGCGTCCATCAGCGCAAGAGTGCTTCCACAGATCGACGCCTGACTGGTGGACCCGTTGGATCCGAGGACTTCTGACACAAGGCGTATGGTGTAGGGGAAAGCGTCTTCCGGCGGGATCATGGGCAGAAGTGCACGCTCCGCGAGAGCGCCGTGACCGATCTCGCGTCTCCCGGGGCCGCGCATGGGCCGGACCTCACCGACGCTGTAGGGCGGGAAGTTGTAGTGGTGCATGTACCGCTTGGATTCCTCAAGGCCAAGCCCGTCCAGTATCTGCTCGTCGCCTACCGCCCCCAGTGTGCAGGCGGTGACGACCTGTGTCTGACCCCTCTGGAAGAGTGCGGACCCGTGCACTCTGGGAAGGAGCCCAACCTGGCAGGAGATCGGCCGAATCTCGTTGAGGTCCCTGCCGTCCGGCCTGCTCCGGTCGATGGTGATCATCTTCCGGACGATCTCCTTCAGGAGCTTGTCGAGTATGGCTGCTGCCTCCCGAAGAGGTGCCTCCTCACCCATCTCTTCTGAGATGCGCGTGAGAGTGGCCTGCTTGACAGCGTCCACCATGTCCTCCCGAGCGAGCTTGTCCGGGTTCCTGACCGCGGCGGCCAAGTCGGCTTCGGCCATGTCGCGGACCCGGGCAACGAGTTCCGGCGCAGGCTCGAAAACCGGCACCTCGATCTTGGCCTTGCCCACCTTGGCGATGATTGTGTCCTGGAATTCTATGATCCTCTTGATCTCCTCGTGCCCGAACATGATGGCCTCGAGGATTTGATCCTCGGGGACTTCGTCAGCACCCGCCTCCACCATTAGAACCGCGTCACGCGTGCCTGCGACGACCAGTGAGAGGTCCGACTTCTCGGCCTCGTGGGCGTCGGGGTTTATGACGAACTGCCCGTCCACGCGCCCGACTTTCACGCCTCCTATCGGGCCGAAGAAAGGAATGTCGGAGATGGACAGGGCCACCGATGCGCCGTTCATGGCGAGAATCGACGGCTCGACGCCGGGCTCCACCGACAACACAGTCGCCACCACCTGGACGTCATTGCGGAACCCTTCGGGGAAGAGCGGACGGATGGGACGGTCTATCATCCGACCAGACAGGACCGCGGCCTCGCTAGGCCGGCCCTCCCGCTTGATGAAGCCCCCCGGGATCTTGCCCACGGCGTAGAGCCTCTCTTCGTAATCCACGAGCAGCGGGAAGAAGTCGATGCCCTCGCGAGGCTGGGAGGACATCGTCGCAGTGACCAAGACGACCGTATCCCCGTACCTGCAGAGCGCAGCCCCGTTCGCTTGCTGCGCCAGGCGGCCGACTTCGATCTCAAGCCTCCTTCCTCCTACCGTGGTCTCGAATACCTGCTGCATATGTCCTGTATACCTCCTCAATGTCGCGCTTGAGCGCGCAGCTAACACAAGAGAGCGGCGGCACCGCTCTCAGCGCGTTTGGCGTCTACTTCCTCAGTCCGAGCTTGTCGACGATCACCCGGTACCTCTCCACATCGTTGGCCTTCAGGTAGTTCAGGAGGGCCCTCCGCTGCCCCACCATCTTCAGCAATCCGCGACGGGAGTGGTGGTCTTTCTTGTGGAGCTTGAGATGGTCCGTGAGGTAATTGATCCGCTCCGTCAAGATCGCCACCTGGACCTCCGGAGAGCCGGTGTCCGAGTCGTGGAGCCTGAACTTCTCGATGATAGCTTTCTTCTGCTCCGGAACGAGAGTCACTATGCTTTCCCTCCTCATTTGGCAACCGCCCCCACCAAGAGAGCCGTCGGAGACTCGGCGGTCCTAGTGTGGGGTTGATTCGGGCCGCTGGCGTAAGCCTGCGCCCGGCCACAGGACCAATTCTAGCACAGTTGAAAATGACTGTAAACGTCAGCACCTGGCGCGTCCGTGTCAAGAGTTAGTAGGTAAGCTCCCCTTGTTCGTGTCGGATTTGTCCCTAGGCTACCTCTTGGACTGATGTGATTGCGCGGAAGACATGCTTTATCCACTCACGGCTGGCGAACGGCCCGGTCAGGGCTGGCACCTTTGCCCTTAGCCACGCTTCGACATCCTCCGCCTGGGCGCTCATCCGCCCTATGTCGACCGTAGGCAGTGTCATCGACTCTGGGGCCGGACTCGCTTTTCGCCCAAGATGGCGCAAGAGCTCGTCATTGCTCTTTGCGGCGAGGAGCCGGGCCATCCGGTCGGCGCCTTCGGGTGTCCACCGGGCCCCGATCCTCTTCATCCGACGAGCTATGGTGTGCCTAACCTGACCCTCGATCGCCCCCAGGCGGTCTTCTTCAG
>JANLFS010000040.1 GCA_024655925.1 Bacillota bacterium
TCGTCGAAGCAGATCTACGCCCAGATCATCGACGATGAGAAAGGCGCGACGCTCGTCGCATCAGTACCCGGCTCACCTGGACTGATAAGAGTCATCCGCGATGGACGGCGCATCTGGGAAGGCATAGACCGGGGAGCAGAAGTGCGCCTCCCCGGGCCGGGTGTCTACCGGGTGGAGGTGGAGCGGATAGTGCTCGGGAGATATCGGCCATGGATATATGGAAACCACTTCTTTCTCCGGTGAAAGTCCGTAGACTTCAGGAGCGTCTGGCGTGTTTAGGCTTTGACCCAGGTGAGCCCGACGGCCGGTATGGCATCCTCACCCGGGAAGCGGTGAGGGAACTCCAAGCCGCCTACAGACTCTCTGTGGATGGCATTGCCGGCCCGGAGGTTGCACGGCTTCTCTCCCAGGATCTTCCCAACCTCAGAATGGCTGTATGTGCAGGGGAGGGCGATTCCCTTTCGTCAATAGCTCGCACACGGGGAACGACGGTTGAAGCCATCATTGAGGCGAACGCGCGGAAGCGATTCGAGCGAGTTTACACCGGGGAGAGGCTCGCCATACATAGACGGGCCGCTATCGCCATTGCAGGGTCAAGGGCCTCGACTCCGACGGTGAGAGCGGCCTGGGAGAATAACAGGTGGACGGAGATTGCGCGCCCGTGCTTCCGGCTTGCTCCAGACGGAAGTGTCGTCCAGATGAACCAGGGGCGCGCCTCTTTGGCAATTCTGACCGACACACTCGACCAGTATGGCACCGTACAGGACCCCACTTGCACTGGAACCTTCCTCCACGATCGAAACCGCGCCCACCGGGAACAACAGGTGGAGAAGGTGGTGCGAGGGGCGGTCTCGGCCCGGTACGCCGGTGTGCTCGTTGATCTGGCAAGGGTCTGCGAAAACGACTGGTGGGCACTGGTGAGGTTCCTTCGAGAGCTAGCCCGGGAGTGCTCCGGGGCAGGGCTGAAACTGGGGGTCTGTGTACCTGCGTTTACCAAGCAAACCCGCAGCACTCCGGAGGTCTTGGGCTATGATTTCGAGGCCATAGGCCAGATAGCCGACTTTGTGGTGGCTGATCACCGAAATCCCTTTACATTCTGGGACGCTACCGTCTCCATGTGCCGGGTGGTGCCAAGATGGAAGCTTATCGCGTGCATCAGAGTCTGCCCATATTCGACCGGCAACGGGTCCCCTGAAGACCTGGACTCGGAGGCGCTCTCGAAGCTCAGAGTCAGGCATGTAGTGCGGGAAGGCCGAGACGAAGTCTCCTCCGTTCCATACTACTTCTACAGGTCCAAGGGTGTAAGGAGACGAGTGTGGCACGAAGACAGTATCAGTGTCGGCTCCAAGCTCCACATGGTGAACAGGCTCAATATTCTGGGAGTAGCATTCAGGGGGGTTGATACAGCCCGGCACGACGTGTTTGCGGAAATCGCGCACAGGTTCATCATCATGTGACCCCCGGCATATAGTTTGATGGAAGGTGGACTGATCCGCCATCGCCAGGGGGGAGGAACAAGTGGGAATCCAGCTCGAGAAGAGAGAACTTCCGATCGCAAGGTTAGCGGGACAGGGTCTGGCCGAGATCAGCCTCCAGAGATCTGCGGCTTTGCCCTCTGACCTGCCAGACATGTCAGGCGCGGAGTCAGAGGTCGTGCTGTGGGCCGGAGGGACCCCGGTCGTGAACATGGTGGAATCGAACATGGGAGAAGTACGGATTGAAGGGCACATCCATTCCCGCCTTCTCTACATCTCCCATGGGGAGCCGGGGACAGTCCATGGCGCTTCTCTGGACGAACCCAGGTTCGAAGCCACGATCCCGGTTCCGGGTGCGACCCCCGGGATGGACGCCGAAGCCGATGTAAGATTGGTTCAGTTCTCGGCTGAGAGCACGGGTCCTAGGGGGATCTCATTCACGGCCGCACTCGCTGTCCGCGTTGACCTGATTCAGCGCGGAACGGTGGACGCCGCGGTGTCCGTGCAGGCGTCCGGCGGGTCGCGTGTGTCCGTCCTTACCGATGAAGTGTGTGTGAAGCAGGAAGTTGCCACGGTTTCGGATGATGTTCCACTGTCCGAGACCCTTGAGCTTCCTGAGGACTACCCGGTGCTCGGCAACAGTCGGTCTCAGGTGGGGGCGGCCGGGGCGGCCAGGATCGTGGGCACAACTGTGAGCGAGGGTCGGGTGACCGTAGATGCCGAGATAGCTGTGGAGGCGGCATATGCGGTTCCAAGGGGCGTGCCGGCGGTGAACATACTCTCCTACGACCGGATTGGAATCCGCAAGACCTTTGAGGTTCCGGAAGCGAGGAAAGGTATGAAGGTCACGGCGTCCGCCACTCTGTCACGTCTTGCAGTCACTCCGGATCCGCCGCGCACGCTTGTCCTCGAGGGTGTGCTCTCTATTTCTGCAACGGTTGCGGAGTCGCGTAGGATCAGCGTGATAACGGACATCATATCGGAATCAACCGAGATCGTGGATGCACAGACCGAAACGGTCGTCACTGATCAAGTGGTGGCCGAGGAACGCCTGGAGTTTACAGTAGAGGAGTCTGTCTCGCTCCATGCTGCTAAGGAACAAAGAGCACTCTCGGGAATGGAGGAGGTCCGCTCCACCCGCGGCGCTGTCTGTCTGACATCTGCAGAGCTGTTCGACGGTGAGGTGGCTGTGAGGGGCTCCATTGCGGCACATGCGATCTTCGGGGACGTGGCAGAAGACGAGGAGGGTCAATTCCCCACCGCATTTGCCGTGGACGTCCCAGTTGAATTCTCAGATTCGGCGGACGTTGCCGGGGTGGAGGAGGACGACAGAGTCCTTGTGTCCGCCGCAGTGGAAGGGCTACGCCTTGAGAGGCCCGCCCCCTCCAAACTGGAACTGGAGGCCGTGGTCCGCGTGGACGTGTCCGTCCTGCGCGAGAGGGCGGTTGCAGTAGTAACCTCTGCAGAAATGGTGACCCCAGTCAGGCTCGACCCGTACTCGATGACTTTCTACGTGGCTGGCCCCCGTGATACCCTGGGCCGGATCGCCAAGCGGTACGGTGTTCCCCCAGACAGGATCGCGGCGGCAAACAATATGTCCCCTACGGACACCTTGTCCTGCGGGCAGAAGATCTACATACCCGCCAGACTGTAGCGCCCGCAGTCCTGCGCTCCCGGCAGCGCCCGGTGGCTTACCTCCGAGATGGGGGTGACACCGAGGCGCTGCCGGGGTTGTACGGACCCGCCCATGCTAGGAAAGCGTGCTCAGAATTCTCACGCGTCTAGGGGCCGCACCAACCTTCACCTGTTCGAGTTCCATCCGGCACAGCGTGTCAATGAGAGATACTGTGTCGTCAGAGGGGCCGGTCACCACGACGAGACGGCCACCCCGGGCGAGGTCGATGCCTTCTGGATGCTTCTCGACACCGATAGAGAACAGCCGCGTCCTCGTGCGCACATCATACGCTTGCACCGATTCGGCCCCGGAGTCAGTCAGGTAGACGGTCCGCCCTTCGGGATCCAGTACAAGCATCTCTGGAGCGGTGGTAGCAGTTATTACATCGCGTGCAACCGACCGGCGGGTTACGTCCAGCAGACCGATGGAGGTAGGCGCTGTGAACAGCAGGAAAGAGCAGGCAGGGCAACCGGCAATAGCTCCCACCTTAGGAGCTGGGATGGTTTCCTCAAGTGACACCTGTGCCTCGATGTTGCACACGACTATCTCTCCGTTGACCGAATCAGTGACCCAGAGTGCCCCCGAGTGAAGCGCCATGTCTCGAGGAATGGTCCCAGGGGGCAGTGTGATCGATCCCACGACCGTGTTCTCAAGCGGATCTACTATGGCGACCTGTGGTTCATCCCCTCCGCAGAGCACATACACGGCGAGGCCACTGGGGGACGCCACGACCGTGGACGGGGCCGCGGCCGGGTATGCGCTCGCCGTAAGGTCGATCGATGCGATTACCGTGTCAGTCCTCGTGTCCAGTACGCTGACGCTGTTGCCCAGGATATTCGCCACATAGAGTCTATGCCCATTCGGAAGAATGTCCAGTCCGAGTGGGCCTTTACCCGTTGCCACAGGCGGACCCAGAAGGTCGGCCATCACCGGATCCAGCACATAGACCGCGTCAGCGCCAAAGCATGCAACATAGGCCTTGAGCACCGCTGTGCCTCCTCCCGTTCTGCACTCCTCATACTATGTGGCCGGAGGCCCGGGCGCGCCTAGTAAGCAGGAGGATATCCCCTGCGTTTCTGTGGAGGAATCGTGGCTCGATGCACGAATACTAAGGCGCCCGGTGTGTCCGGGAGGGGAGGTCTTGAATATTGGAGCAACCTTTGAAGGTGCTCGTAGTAGATGACGAACCAAGCATCGTCGAACTTGTCAGGTTCAACCTGGAAAGAGAAGGTTTTGCCACCGATGTCGCGTCCGACGGCCGAGAGGCTCTTGCCGCCGCGCGGCAGGGCAAACCCGACATCATCGTGTTGGATGTCATGCTGCCCGGGATGGACGGGTACGAGGTGTGCCGCGTCATCAGACAAGAATCATCAGTTCCCATTATCATGCTGACCGCGAAGACTGATGAAATAGATCGGGTACTCGGGCTTGAACTGGGAGCGGACGACTACGTGGTCAAGCCGTTCAGCCCACGGGAGCTCGTGGCGAGGGTGCGGGCAATCGCCAGGAGACTCAGGCCGAGTGCGAGCATTGCCTCGGAGCCGCTGATCACCGCCGGGAACATATTCGTTTACCCAATGAAGCACAAGGTCGAGGTGGCAGGGGCTGAGATTACGCTTTCTCCCAGGGAGTATGATCTCCTCAAAACACTTGCCGAAAGCCCCGGCAAGGTGTTCACCCGTGACGTGCTCCTGGACCAACTGTGGGGGTACGAGTACTTCGGTGACACACGTACGGTGGATGTCCATGTGCGGAGGCTGAGGCAGAAGATCGGGGATGCAGGCGGAGACCCTCAGTGCATCGAGACTGTTCATGGAGTCGGGTACAGGTTCGCAGAACACCTGGGGCCGACAAAGACGCCCCAACCGGGGGCGGGGAGATGACACAGTGGATCTCATCCGTGGTAGGTAGGACTGCTGCTTCCGGAGGTCTGTGCACTCTCGCAGTACTCGCCGGGATTTCGGGTTACCATGTGCCTGCTGCTGCTCTGCTTGTCATTGCCCTCCTTATCTCAATCCTCTCCGTGTGGGACACAGTGCGGGCCGCTGAGGGGTTGAGGGATGTCTGCGTATCCGCCCGCTCGGGGGATCTGTCCAGACGGGCCCGGGCGGCCGGACCCAGGGAACTCTCCGCTGTCGCCAAGGACCTGAACCTGGCTTTCGCGGCCATATCTGAGAGACTTGACGCCTTCGCACTCGAGAAGAGTCACCTCGAAGCACTCGTTCTGGGCATGCCGGACGCGTTGCTTGCAACGGATGCCCGGGGGAGGATTGTCCTGGCAAACCCGGCCGCGGAGCGAGTCACGGGCACGAGCTACAGGGTCATGTCGGGCAAGCACATCCTGGAGATACTGCGCGAGCACCAACTCGCTGACCTGGTGGACCGTGCTCTGGCTGGCGGTGACGTGGGAGAAGCCGAAATACCTGTCTTGCGCGAACAGCAACTGGTCCTAAGAGCTACAGCTGCACCGGTCCGGCGGGGAGAGGGCCCAACCGCCGGCACAATCATAATCCTCAGGGACGTCACGGAAGTCAAACACCTGGAACAAGTGCGTGCGGACTTTGTGGCTAATGTGTCTCACGAACTGAGAACGCCGCTCACGTCCATCAGGGGGTTTGTCGAGACGCTCCTGGATGGGGCCATGAATGACCCTGACACTTGCCGGCGGTTTCTCACCATACTGGACCGGGACACCGAGCGACTCGCCCGGCTCATCAATGATCTGATGGACCTATCCAAGCTGGAGGCAAGTGGGTCGCTTCCGCCCTTTGAACGTGTCGACTTGTTTGAGGTTGCTGCGGAGACCGTGGCCTTACTTGGCGTGAGGGCGGCGGAGAAGTCAATCCGCGTGGAGAACGCCATAGAGCCGGACCTGCCTGCGGTCTGGGGAAATCCCGACATGCTGCAGCAGGTCCTGTACAACTTGATCGAGAATGGTATCAAGTACACCCCTGAGGGTGGAGAGATCAAGCTCACCGCGATTGCGAAAGACGGGTTCGTCACTGTCTCATGCTCCGACACGGGAATCGGCATCCCTGCGCACGCCCTGCCGCGCATCTTCGAGAGATTCTACCGAGTGGACAGGACGCGTTCCAGAGATCTCGGAGGCACCGGCCTCGGGCTTGCGCTGGTGAAGCACGCGGTGGAGCGGCAGGGGGGAACCGTCACCGTGGAGAGCACCGTAGGGCAGGGGAGCGTATTCAGGTTCACGGTTCCCCTAGCGAGATCGGAGGGCTGACGGCGATTGGCACAGGGCATTAAGATCGAGACTCGCAACCTCTCGTTCTACTACGGAGACTTCAGAGCTCTGAGGGACATAAACATGAAGGTGCGACGGAACTCTGTCACCTCCCTGATTGGACCGTCAGGTTGTGGCAAGTCCACATTCCTTCGGACGCTGAACCGGATGAACGACATTCACGATCGAGCCAGGGTGGAAGGTGAGGTCCTGATAGAAGGGGAGAACATATACGCCCCGTCGGTGGACGTTGCGAGCCTCAGGCGGAGGGTAGGGATGGTGTTCCAGAAACCCAACCCATTCCCGATGTCAGTCTACGACAACGTGGCCTACGGCCCTCGGGTCAATGGGGTGGCAAGCAGGGCTGAACTCGATGCCATTGTAGAGAAGAGCCTGCGCGCGGCGGCGCTTTGGGATGAAGTCCGCGACCGTCTCAGCAAGTCCGCGCTGGGCATCTCCGGCGGGCAGCAGCAGAGGCTCTGCATAGCAAGGGCGCTCGCAGTGGAACCCGAGGTGCTTCTGATGGACGAGCCGTGCTCAGCGTTGGACCCGATATCCACATCGAAGATCGAGGACCTCATCTTTGAACTCAAGCGGGAATATACTGTGGTCATCGTTACCCACAACATGCAACAGGCGGGAAGGATATCCGACGATGTGGGGTTCTTCCTCGCGGGTGATCTGGTAGAGTTCGGGCCTGCCACCCAGGTCTTTGAGAGCCCGCGGGACAAGCGAACCGAGGACTACATCACCGGCCGGTTCGGCTAGAGAGGGATCTGGCTGATGAGACACCCTTTCGATCTCAAGCTTCAGGAACTCCAGCAGTCCATACTGCGGATGGGCAGCATGGTGGAGCAGACCGTGTCAAACGCAGTGCGGGCCCTCGCGGAGCAGGACACGGTCCTTGCGCGAAAGGTGGTTGAATTCGACGACTCCATCGACGACGCGCAGGAAGCTATCGAACAGTCGTGCATGCACGCAATTGCGCTTCAGGCCCCGCTCGCGGGGGATTTGCGGCTCATCAGCGCCATAGTCCAGATTGCCACGGACCTGGAAAGAATGGGTGACCACGCCACCAACATCGCGGAGGTGGCGCTCAGAGTCGGCCATACCCCCCTGATCAAGCCTCTTGTGGACATCCCGAAGATGGCGCAGATGGCGCAGAACATGCTGAGGCAGAGCCTCGATTCTTTCGTCCGCCGTGACACCGAACTCGCTCAGCGCGTTGGCAAGATGGACGACCCGGTGGACGAGATCTACGCTGCGCTCTTCGATGAACTAGCAGATTACGTGATGAGGTGCGATGACCCTGCCAGGGGGCAGCAAGCGATCAACCTCTTGTTCGTAGCCAGGGACCTCGAGAGGATTGCGGACCATGCCTCGAATGTCGCAGAGCGGACGATTTTCGCAGTCACCGGAACGAGGGTCCGCTTCAACAAGCAGCCATCAACCTAGCGAGAGCGGAGGACTGGATCTTGGACGCATCCCGGTTCATTGACTCTCTTCGCGCAGCCCGAGACTACCGCGGACAAGCTGTCTGGGTTGAGACCATACCCGAACGGCAGGCCCAGTACGGGGAACTCGAACCCGAACTCGCGCCGGCTCTCCGCCGGGTGCTCAGCCAGATGGGCATCACGTCTCTCTACACGCATCAAGCCACCGCTATAGACCTCGTCCGGCGCGGGGAGGATGTGGTGGTAGTAACCTCGACCGCGAGCGGCAAGACGCTCTGCTATAACCTTCCCGTTATCGAATCGCTCATGGCGGAGCAGGCAGGGACTGCACTCTACCTCTTTCCCACCAAGGCGCTTGCCCAGGACCAGCAGAGGGGGCTTGCACGGTTCCTGGAACTTGATCCGGACCTCCCTATCAGATCCGGTACGTACGATGGCGATACACCCGACACGACAAGGAAGAGACTTCGGGAGAACGCCAACATAATACTCACCAACCCGGACATGCTTCACCAGGGGATCCTCCCTTCCCACCCGAGCTGGTACCGGTTCTTTTCAGGCCTGAGGTTCGTTGTGGTGGATGAGATCCATGCGTACCGCGGCGTTTTCGGGTCCAACGTGGCGAACGTCTTGAGGAGACTCGAACGGGTGTGTCGGCACTACCGGTCCAAGCCAGTCTTCATCTGCTGCTCGGCCACGATCGCCAATCCCGGGGAGCTTGCGGAGAAGATTACCGGCAGGCCCGTGCGGGTAGTGGATAACGACGGGGCGCCACGAGGGGCGAGGAAGTTCGTATTCTGGAACCCCCCCAGGATCACCGGGTCCATGGAGCGGAGTAGCTCCAACGCCGAGGCCGAGAGGTTGATGGTCCGCCTCATACAGGACGGGGTGCCTACAATTGTTTTCGTGCGGGCAAGGGTCGTGGCGGAACTCATCTACAGGTACGCGCAGAAGAGCCTTCTGGAATCAGCTCCGTCCCTTGCGAGGAAAATCAAGCCCTACCGGGCCGGGTACCTTCCATCGGAACGCCGAGAAATCGAAAAGCAGTTGTTCTCCGGTGAACTACTGGGAGTGGTCTCAACTAACGCTCTTGAACTCGGGGTGGACATCGGCACTCTAGACGCAAGTCTGATCGTGGGGTATCCAGGGACTATCGCCTCCACCTGGCAGCAAGCTGGACGGGCGGGGCGGAAGGGGCATGAATCGCTCACAGTCTTTGTTGCGCACGATCTTCCGATAGACCAGTACCTCATGCGCAACCCTGAGTACTTCTTCGGCCGGTCCCCCGAGCACGCCATCACCAACCCCGATAACCCCTACATCCTCTGGGGACATCTGCGCTCGGCAGCGATGGAGATGCCGATCTCCCGGTCTGAGTTGGACAAGTTCGGTGAGTACGCCCCCGCCCTTCTGCAGCTGCTCGTGGAGAAAGGGGACATCATGCCCACCAGGCAAGGGTGGCGCTGGATAGGCAGGGGATTCCCGGCGAATGATGTCCGCCTTCGAAGCGTGTCCGACGATACTTACACCATTGTGGACACGACTGACGGAAACCGGGTGATCGGGACCATTGACGAGCTCTCGGCCTTCTCCCAAGTGCATCCTGAAGCTGTCTACATTCACGACGGCGAGACTTACCTTGTCGAGAACCTCAACGTGGAGGAGAAGGTTGCATACATTCACAAAGCGGACGTGGACTACTTCACACAAAGTGTGACCGAGACCCGGGTTCAGGTAGTAGAGCGGGACCAGGCCAAGGCTTGGCGCAAGTGCCAGCCGGAATTCGGCGATGTCACAGTCACCAGTCTCACTTTCATGTTCAAGAAGATCAAGTTCTACGAACGGGATAGTATCGGGTTCGGCAAGATAAACCTGCCGGCGAACGAGCTGTCTACCACAGCTTTCTGGCTCCCGCTCCCCGAGAACACCTTGAAGCTTGTGGCACAATACGGTAGGATTCCCTCAGAAGGCCTGATAGGAATCGGGAATGCGGCATCCGCTGTAGTGCCCCTCTTCGCCATGTGCGATCCAATGGACATCGGCGAAGTCGTAGACTCCACGAACACAGGGGTGCCCACCCTGTTCATCTACGATAGACACCAGGGAGGTGTGGGGTTCGCCCAGAAGGCCTATCAGATGGTTGAGGAAGTGATGGAGGCCTGTCTCAACCTGATTGAGAACTGCTCGTGTGACAATGGCTGCCCATCGTGTGTGGGTTCCCCGATACCCCCCTTCGCGCAGCTAGATCCTGACACCTCGCCGAGGGGAAGGATCCCAGACAAAGAGTCTGCGCTTGTAATACTCCATAATCTCCTCGAGCGCGAACCATACATCCCGGTCCACCCGCCCGTGAGTCTTTGGGGCCGAGGAGCCTCAGAGGACGGGCAGGATCAGAACCAGCCTGGGGATGAGGAAGCCGTCCCGGTTACCGTAAAACCGCTTCCAGAGGGGGTGGAGCGCAGGATCAGGAAGATGATGGGCACACTCAGGTAACAGCTGTTAGCCATTGACTTCAGTGTAGGCCCATTGTATAATTATGCGACAATATCCGAACACTCAGGAGGCGTGTGATTCCGATGAAGAAGGCCCTCGCAATTGTGTCTCTTTGCATTGCTTTCTCGCTCATGCTTGGCGCCACTGCACTTGGCGCGGCGAAGCCGGTTCTTCGTGTTGGTACTGACGCAACTTACCCGCCCTTCGAGTTCCAGGATGAAAAGACGGGCGCCTATGCCGGGTTCGACATGGATCTGATCCGGGCCATAGGCAATGCCATCGACATGGACGTCCAGATAACCAGTGTCCAGTGGGATGGAATCATCCCCGGGCTCATTGCGGGCAACTACGACGTCATCATCTCGGCTATGACCATCACGGACGAGCGCCTCAAGGCTATCAACTTCTCCGACCCGTACTTCACGGCAGGTCAGGTAATTGTCACCTTGGCCCGGGACACCTCCATCAACACCATAGACGACCTCCAAGGCAAGAAGGTCGCGGTCCAGATCGGAACCACGGGTGACTTCGCGGCGTCTGAGGTCCGGGGAGCTACCGTCAAGAGGTTCAGCACCACCCCTGAGGCCATCCAGGAAGTCAGGAACGGCGGGGCCGCGGCGGCGGTCATCGATCTAGGGGTCGCGGCGGAGCTGGCAAAGGAATACAAGGACATTAAGTACGGATCCCCGTTCACTCTCGAGTACTACGGAATTGCGGTGAGAAAGAAAGACACCGAACTTCTGAAGAAGATCAACAGGGGCCTCGCGGCAGTGAAGGCCTCCGGCAAGTACGACGAGATCTTCTCGAAATGGTTTGCCGGAACGAACTAGAGCGTCCTCGTCCGGGCCGTGCGCCGGAGCCGGCGCACGGCCCTTTAAACGTGTATACCTTCCCGGACGACACAAACTGGAGGAGTAACCGTGGATCTTGACTTCTCAATGATCCCCCGCGTGATGCCGGCGCTGCTGGTAGGCGCGTTGATGACTGTCGAGCTTGCGATCCTCTCAGTTCTCATCGGATTCGTAATAGGCTCGCTTACAGGCATCGCGAGGGTAGGCAAGAACCACGTCATGCGTCTTGTCGCCACTGTGTACGTTGACTTCATCCGGGGCACTCCACTCCTGGTTCAGATATTCCTAGTCTACTTCGGGCTCCCTGTGATCATTGGGCGCCCCGTTCCTCCCATGATTGCGGCGCTTTCGGCATTAGGCATAAACTGTGGCGCCTATATCGCTGAGATCGTCCGGGCGGGGATCCAGTCCATAGACAGGGGGCAGAACGAGGCGGCGAGGTCTCTCGGACTCACCTACAACCAGTCGATGAGGTATGTCGTCTTCCCACAGGCTTTCCGCAGGATAATCCCGCCTCTCGGCAACGAGTTCATCGCAATGCTCAAGGACTCTTCGCTGGTTTCCGTCATAGCCATGGAGGAGTTGCTCAGAAAAGGCCAGATCGTGATCACAAGGACATTCCGGCCATTCGAGGTGTACAGCGTCGTGGCCATAATGTACCTCGTCATGACCCTGGCCATATCCCAACTGGTCCGGTGGTCCGAGAGGAGGCTGAAGGTGGTTGATTAGGGCAGTCCGCCTCGAGAAGTACTTCGGACGGAACCATGTACTCCGCGGCATAGACGTCGTGGTCAGGCGACAGGAGGTCGTGGTGGTCATCGGGCCTTCGGGGTCCGGGAAGAGCACTTTCTTGCGATGTCTCAACCTTCTGGAGACGCCTTCCCGAGGTGAGATATACTTTGAGGACAAGCTGATCACTGACCCTCTAGTAGATGTGAACAAGATCCGAACCGAAATGGGCATGGTGTTCCAGCGGTTCAACCTCTTCCCCCACCTGAAGGTGATCGACAACATCACCCTCGCCCCGGTCAAAGTGCGGAAACTCCCGATTGAAGAGGCCCGGGCCCGGGCGAGAGAACTCCTTGCCAAGGTTGGCATACCTGAGAAGGAGAATGCTTATCCGGAGGAGCTCTCCGGAGGGCAGCAACAGCGGGTGGCGATCGCCCGTGCTCTTGCCATGCGCCCGAAGGTGATGCTGTTCGACGAGCCCACGTCCGCACTCGACCCCGAGATGATCGGGGAGGTGCTGGATGTCATGAAGAACCTGGCCAAGGAAGGCATGACAATGGTGGTTGTCACCCATGAGATGGGCTTTGCGCGCGAGGTGGGCGACAGGATCCTGTTCATGGACGAGGGCATGATCGTGGAGGAAGGTGAGCCGGAGGCTCTCCTCACAAACCCCAAGAACCCGAGAACGAGGTCATTTCTGAGCAAGGTTCTGTGAGGGCCCGGGCGGACGTGGCTGTCCGGGGCAGGCGTGTGCTGGCAGGGTGTTTAGGGCTTCGTACACCGAAGCGGAATACACATAACGCGATCCCACCCTGGCGTAAACATGCGTGGAGGGGGGATCGCGTCCGTGTTCAGGGATACGTTCTCTACGTTCTCTCGCATGGTGAAACGGGTACTTGGAGGGCGCTCCAGAAGCCTTTTGCTCCTCGCGGCCTGCCTCGCCGGTGCCGGGATCGTCGCCGCGGTGGCGCAAGGTCTGCTGGGGTGGCCCGGTGAAGGCGGACTGAGCCTTCACCACCTGGGGGGCTGGGGGCGCAATGACGGGGAGGGTGCTGAACACCCTGATGGGTGGAAGCTTCCGGAGAGGGCGTCTGTGGGCTATCCTGCTCCCGGGTTCTCGGTCAGATCTCATGAGGGTGTCCGGGCAAGCCTGTCCGACTTCGAGGGAAGGGTCGTGCTCCTGGTGTTCTGGCGGACCACATCCGGAGCGTGCCTTTCACGGATGCCTGCTCTCGATCAGTTGCACCGGGAGTGTGAGCACGCGGGGTATGCAGTAGTTACAGTGGCAGTCTCCCAGGATGCTAAGACTGTCGAAGGCTACCTCTCGTCCAGCGGGTTCGCGGTGCCCACATTCCTCGACCCCAAAGGGGATTTGGCCCGCGAGTACGGGGTGACGGCAGTCCCCACCACTTTCGTCATCGATGGACAGGGCGTGGTCAGGGACTTCCGGGTCGGCGCGATGAGCTACGCGGATATGGTCCGCGCCATCAAGAACGCGCAGGGAACAGGGCCTTAAAGGCAAGGGGAGCGACGTAGGTGGCCCACAACGCCATTACCGCGTACCTCAACACGCTGAAGAAGGGGGCAGGAGGAAGGATAGCCTTCAACCCCACCCTGAGGCCCATGAGGACGCCCAGGCCCAGGAGGGCTTTGAGCACTTGTACAGGCAGGGCTGCCCTCACATCGTAGCGGATGTAAGCCTCTTCCAGTGTATATCCGATACCGAGACCCATAACGAACCCGAGAGTCTGCGCGGACTCTGACGCGAGGTTGGGGTCGAAGGAGGAGACCAGGAAGACCAGGCCAGGAACGGCTATGGATGCTCCTATTCTCCCTCCTATGGAGGGTATGGGATTCGAGCGCGCGAGGCGTTCTTGCGCCCAGATGAAGACAAGTACCGCGGCGATGCCCAGCACCGCCCCGACGACCACGTCCGAGGGGTAGTGGACAGTCGCGTACACTCGGGTAAACGAAACCAGCACGATCACAACCGCGGCCACCCAGGTTACCCAGCGCTTCTTGACAGATGCCGCGACATAAGTCCAGAATGTGGCGGTCCCCTGCGCATGGCCGCTCGGGAAAGACCACCCGGTCCCTGTCTTGAGCAGAAACTCCGGGGCATTGAGATGGGGATATGTCACGTAGGGACGAGGAACGCGAAAGGCGAACTTCAAAAGGATGTTGAAGTGAGAAGACACCGCGGTGACCATCCCCAGGGAGAACCCAAACGGCTTGCTCACGCACCAGAAGATGACTGGTATGACTGCCATATAGAAAGTGTCTGCACCCAGGTTCGTGATAACCTTCATGATTGAGTCCAACGCGGGCGTTGCGAGGCCGCGCAAGAACTCAAAGACTGCCGGCCCTGCCAATATGCACCACCTCCGCTATTGATGATTCTGCGCCTCTGCGTGGAATCCTCCATTGACCGATTGGACAGATGGGCAGACCCAGACGGACGACAAAAGGAACTCGCGGGTCTCTGCCGCGGATTGGAGGGGCTCTCTTGATCGTTAGTGTCGGAGACATCATGGTTGACGTGTACTTCAGCTTTCCGGACCAGAGAAACCCACGCACGGACACCGTGGGACGGATCGAGCTTTCTGGGGGAGGGTCCGCAGCGAACTTCGCGGTGTGGGTCGCCAGGGCAGGTCGCCAGTCCGCACTTGTGGGCAGGATCGGTGCCGATTCCATCGGAATGGCGGTCGAGCAGGAACTTCGGGCGGAGGGTGTGAGGCTGTTCCTCGCGCGCGACCCCGAATGCGACACTGGCAGGGTCGGGGTGATTGTGGGCCACGGCGGGGAAAGAGACATGATCTGTGATCGCCGTGCGAACGCCCGGCTTTCGCCGGAGGATGTTCCGAAGGCAGTCATCGCGCGGGCCGAATGGGTGCACATCTCTGGATACACTTTCTTCGAGAGTGGCCCGGCGGCTGCGGCCCGAATGTGCATTGAGGTGGCAGTGTCGCACGGGATCCCTGTCTCGGTGGACCCGGCGGCCTACGCGTTCATCAGGAAGGTTGGGCGCCACGCTTTCCGGGATCTGTGCGCCGGCGCTACGGCAATCCTGCCAAACATCGACGAGGGCCGGGCCATGACCGGGCTCGACGGTCCAGAAGAGATAGCTGAGAGCCTTCTCGCGCAATTCGAAGTCGTGGCCCTGAAATTGGGTGCCGACGGATGCCTGGGCATGCGGCGGGGCACGCACCAGACGGTGCGGGAACGCGTTCGCCTGGATGCAATCCCCACGCTGGCCGTCGATACTACCGGGGCAGGAGATGCCTTCGATGCCGGGTTCGTCTTGGAGTACTCCCGGACGCAAGACCTGCGTAAGGCGCTTGAGCAGGGCAACGAGATGGGGGCGATGGTCGCAGGGCAACAGGGAGCTCGAGCCCGGCGGGCTTGACTCAGGCTGCCCAGTTCAACCCAGCAGTATCCGGGCGCCCACCGCGAGCAGAGCCACGCCCACGAGTTTGAACGGGCTGAAGGCCAGTTTCTCTGCCCCGAGCCAACCGAGATGGTCGATAATGGCAGCCATTCCGATCTGCCCTACAATTATCGCGGTGGTGGCGTTCACAGCGCCTGTTTTCCGGATTCCGTAGGCCACCGCGAAAGTGATGATGGGACCGACAGGGCCCCCCAGAAGGGCCCACCAGGGGGTCGAACCTATCTTGCCTAGGCCCCCTCCTCCCAATCCAAGGATCAACCCTACTCCAGTGACGGCTGCTCCGGACAGGAGCACGACGAATGTAGTCTCGACAAGGCCAATCACACGGGACGCTGCAGCGTTCACCACACCCTGGAACGCCATCGCCACGCCACTCACCGCCGCCGCGAGAAGGGCAAGACTCAGAATCCGCAACTCCCTACCTCCATCTGACAGAGACTCCCCACGCCTCGTAGTCTGCCCAGATCGGCCGGCGCACCAAAAGGCGGAATAGTGTCAAACAGGGCAATAGGCACGCAAGAAGGATTTGTAACGACAAGAGAGAATAATGGACAGTGGGCGACAAGTCCCACTGGTGCAAACATTGGCACTCATACTGGTTTGCCAAGATCAAAACAAAAGGAGGCCTAGGTCCATGCGGAGGTTGCTGACCATTCTTGTGTGTTCCATCATGGTGCTCGCTGTTCTGCCCATAGGGGCGACCGCGCAGAGACTTGCCAAGAACCAAGTCGCTTCCTACGACTTGGGGGCGGAACCCGAGACGCTCGACCCGGCGATGTCCACCGGCATCCCCGAGGCCATTGTCGAGCTGAGCTGCTTCGAGGGCCTCACCAGGCTGGATGAAAAAGACACACCCCGGCCAGCCATTGCAGAGTCTTGGACCATCAGTCCTGATGGGACTCTCTACACCTTCAAGCTCAGGAAGACCAAATGGTCCGATGGGACCCTGCTCACCGCTCATGATTTCGAGTGGGCGTGGAAGCGTGCCCTGGCCCCCGAGACTGCCTCAGAGTACGCGATACAGCTGTGGTACCTGAAGAACGGCCAGGCGTACAACGAGGGCACAATCAAGGATGCCTCCCTGGTCGGCGTGAAAGCCACCGACGACTACACCCTCGTGGTAAGGTTAGAGCACCCGACCGCCTACTTCCTCTCGCTATGCGCGTTCCCGACGCTCATGCCTGTGAACCGCAAGGTCGTTGAGGCAAATCCGACGGGCTGGTTTCAGAACCCCGCGACCTACATAGGCAACGGGCCCTTCAAGGTGGCGAAGTGGGAGCACAACTCCGTCCTGGAACTTGTTAAAAACCCGAACTACTGGGATGCGGCCAATGTGAAGCTGGAGAAGGTCATCATGTACCTGATCGATGACCGTAATACCGTCCTTTCTATGTTCGAGACCGATCAGATCGACATGGCCGAGGACCCTCCCACCACAGAGATGCCCAGGTTGGAGCGGGAGGGCTTGCTCAAGTTCTCGCCCTATATTGGCACCTACTATTACATGTTCAACGTGAACAAACCGCCGGTGAATGATCCCCGCGTAAGGAAGGCACTCACCATGGCGATAGACCGGGCGGCCATCATCAAGTACGTAACCCGGGCCTACCAGACCCCAGCCTTTGCGTATACTCCATATGGGCTGCCGGACGCCGCCCCAGGCTCAGACTTCAGGAAGGTCGGCGGTAACTACTTCAAGGAGGATCTAGAAGCTGCAAAGAAGCTCCTGGCCGAAGCGGGCTATCCCGGAGGCAAGGGCTTCCCGACTCTGAGCATTCTGTACAATACCCACGAGGGCCACAGGAGGATCGCTGAAGCCATACAGGAAATGTGGAAGAAGAACCTGGGGATCAACGTGGTCCTCACGAACCAGGAGTGGAAGGTCTACCTGGCATCGCGTGACGCTGGCGACTTCCAGGTCGCCCGCGCTGGCTGGATCGGTGACTATCTGGACGCTATGACCTTCATGGACATGTGGATCACGGACGGCGGCAACAACGACACCGGCTGGGGTGACAAGAGGTATGACGACCTCATCGACCGCGCGAAGAGAACCGCGGACCCTGCCACCCGAATGAAGATGCTTCACGAGGCCGAGGCCATCCTGATGGATGCCATGCCGATCATGCCGATCTACTTCTACACCAATCCTTACATGTGCAAGGACTGGCTCGTGGGTGTCGGGAGATCGGTTCTGGGCTTCGTCGACTTCTCCAAGGCTTACGTTCTCGAGCGATAGAGTGATTGGAAAGGCGTATGCCCGTGCGATAAGACGCGCAGCTGTGTACGGAGGTGTGCGCGGGTGTCCCGTGCACACCTCCGACGCTGGCACCACATGGGAGTTGATGGGTTTTGCTCGCGTACATCCTGCGCAGGCTCGTTTCAGTGGCCATGGTTGTCTTCGTCGTCACCACTGCGACCTTCTTTCTCATGCATGCCATACCAGGAGGGCCATTCACACGGGAGAAAGCCCTCGCACCCCAGATCAAGCGGAACATCGAGGCCAGGTACAGGTTGAATGACCCTCTGTGGAAGCAGTACGTGGACTACATGCGAAACCTCATAAGGTGGGATCTGGGGCCTTCGTACAAACACCAGGGAAGGACTGTCAACGACATCATAAACGAAGGCTTCCCCGTGTCAGCGAAACTCGGCGCGCTGGCCATCGTGTTTTCGTTGGCGGTTGGAGTGCCGGCGGGTATCATCGCCGCCATAAAGCAGAACAGATGGCAGGATAACGTGGTGATGGCCGCCGCCATTATCGGAGTGTCGGTTCCCAGTTTCGTTCTGGCCACTCTGCTCATGTATGTCTTCGCGGTCAAGCTTCGATGGTTGCCGGCGGCCCTGTGGGGAACTCCCAAGCACGCCATCATGCCGATGCTCGCCCTGTCCGGGTTCCCGACGGCGTTCTTCGCAAGACTCACAAGGTCTAGCACTCTCGAGGTACTCTCCCAGGACTACATCAGGACGGCCAGGGCCAAGGGGCTTGCATGGTTCGTGGTGATATACCGCCATGTGGTGAAGAATGCGATCCTGCCCGTGGTCACCTACTTGGGCCCTCTCATTGCGAATGTCCTTACGGGAAGCTTCGTGGTGGAGAGTATCTTCGCCATACCCGGCCTGGGACGCTACTACGTGACGAGCATCTACAACCGAGACTACACGACGATCCTAGGGGTGACCGTGTTCTACAGCATCCTCCTCGTGGGCCTGAACTTCCTTGTGGATATCGCCTACGGGTACGTGGACCCCAGGATCAAGTTGGTCAGGGTCAGGGAGTGATGGGCTGTGGAGTTCTCACATGACCTTTTTGCGCCGGTAGCGAAGGACATCGAGAAGGCGGAGGCCCTCGTCCGGCCCAGCGTTACCTACTGGCAGGATGCCTGGCGGAGACTGAAACAGAACCGGATGGCCATGGCGGGACTGGCTGTGATCACGTTCATCTTTCTGACAGCGGTGTTCGGGCCCATGCTTTCGCCTTACAGTTATTCTGATCAGAGCCTTCTGGACCAGAACCAGTTCATCAGCCGTGCGCACTGGCTCGGCACCGATGACTTGGGCCGCGACCTCTTGACGCGCATCATGTACGGTGCGCGCATATCCCTCGCCGTTGGTATCCTGGCTAGTCTCATCAATCTGACGGTGGGTGTCATCTACGGTGGGATCTCCGGGTTCTACGGCGGGCAAGTGGACAACGTCATGATGCGGATTGTAGAGATACTTTACGCTATCCCGCTTCTGCTCTACGTAATCCTCCTAATGGTTATCCTGAAGCCCGGACTTCAGAACATCCTGATCGCCCTGGGTGCGGTCTACTGGTTGGGAATGGCCAGAATCGTCCGAGGGCAGATACTCTCCCTCAAGGAGCAGGACTTTGTCCTAGCTGCGAGGACACTGGGGGCGAGCAGGTGGCGCATTCTCTTCCGCCACCTCATCCCGAACTCCATGGGCCCCATAATCGTCACTGCGACACTCAACATCCCGGGGGCCATCTTCACCGAGGCATTCTTGAGCTTCATCGGGCTAGGCGTGAACGCGCCGATGGCGTCCTGGGGGGTGCTGGCCTCTGATGCCCTGAGCGGGTTCAGGTCGTACCCATGGCAACTCTTCTTCCCGGCGGCCGCGATCAGCGTGACGATGTTCGCCTTCAATTTCCTGGGGGATGGACTCAGAGACGCCCTGGATCCCAAGCAGCGCAAGTAAGAGGCTCGCCCACACCTGAAGGGGGAATTCTCCTTGGAGAGATTGCTGGAAGTAAGGGATCTCAAGACCTCGTTCTTCACCTATGTAGGCGAAGTCCAGGCTGTGAGGGGCGTCAGCTTTCACGTGGACGCCGGAGAAGCCATCGCCCTCGTGGGCGAGTCAGGATGCGGCAAGAGCGTAACCGCTCTCTCCATAATGCGGCTTGTGCCTCCGCCTGGAGTCATAGGGGAAGGGGAGGTCGTATTCAATGGGCGTGATCTGCTTAGGCTCCCGGAACGAGAGATGCGGGACGTCCGCGGCAACGAGATCGGCATGATATTCCAGGACCCAATGACTTCCTTGAACCCCGTGCTCACTATCAAGACGCAAATGGTGGAGACCCTACGGCTCCACCAGAAGCTCTCCAGCCCAGCGGCGGGCGCAAGAGCCGTGGAGCTTCTGAGGATGGTGGGGATTCCATCCCCCGAGAGACGGATTGCGTCCTACCCCCACGAATTCAGTGGGGGGATGAGGCAGCGTGCGATGATCGCAATGGCCCTGTCGTGCAACCCCAAACTCCTCATAGCGGACGAACCCACGACCGCCCTGGATGTCACCATCCAGGCGCAGATAATCACGCTCATGAAGGAGCTCAAGCGCAAGTTGAACACCGCCATCATCCTGATAACCCACGACCTCGGAGTTGTGGCCGGGCTCACCTCCCGGGTGATTGTGATGTATGCCGGCAAGATAGTGGAGTCGGGCAGTGTGCGCGACGTCTACTACAACGCACAGCACCCATATACCTGGGGCCTTCTCAAGTCCGTGCCCAGGCTCGACGAGGTGTCCAAACAAAAGCTCGTGCCGATACTCGGCCAGCCGCCGGACCTCATCGAGCCGCCCACCGGCTGCCCGTTCGCCCCCAGGTGCGACCACGCGATGAGGATATGTCAGGAGGAGCCACCGGCGTATGTCAGAGTGGCTGATGGGCACCAGGTGGCATGTTGGCTCCAGCACCCGATGGCCCCCGCCCACGTACGGGTGAGGAAAGGGGGCGTGGCGTGATGGCGGCCCTGGTTCAGGTGAAGAACCTCAAGAAGTACTTCACCATCGGCGGTGGGTTGTTCAGAGGGCGTCGGGCAACGCTCAAAGCCGTGGACGACATAAGTTTCGAGATTGAGAAAGGAGAGACGCTTGGGCTAGTCGGGGAGAGTGGATGTGGAAAGACCACTGCCGGCCGGACGATAGCCAGGCTCTACGAGCCCACAGGCGGAGAAGTGATATTCGACGGTGTGTCGGTTTTTGATCTATCCGAGCAGGAGATGCTCGCAGTTCGACGAAAGATGCAGATGATCTTCCAGGACCCTTATGCGTCACTGGATCCCAGGATGACGGCGGGCGACATCATCGGGGAGTCCATAGACATCCACGGGCTTGCCAGGGGGAAGGCCAGGACGGAGATGATCGGGGAGCTCCTGGCCACTGTGGGGCTCAACCCGGAGCACGTCAACAGGTTCCCGCATGAGTTCAGTGGAGGGCAACGACAGAGGATCGGGGTGGCGAGGGCACTCGCGGTAGATCCGAGTTTCATAATCTGCGATGAACCCATCTCGGCTCTCGACGTGTCGATCCAGGCCCAGATCATCAACATGTTGGAGGAGTTGCAGGAGAAGCGAGGGTTAACCTACCTGTTCATTGCCCACGACTTGTCTATGGTTAAACATACGAGCCGCCGTGTCGCAGTGATGTACCTGGGCAAGATAGTGGAGCTTGCGGATAGCCGGAGTCTATACAAGAACCCCCAGCACCCGTACACCAAGGCACTCCTGTCTGCGATTCCCATCCCCGATCCTGACGTGGAGGCGCGGCGGCAGCCTGTTATCCTCGAAGGGGATGTCCCGAGCCCGATCGATCCTCCTCCGGGATGCAGGTTCAGGACCAGGTGCGCATATGCCATGCCCAGATGTGGAGAGGAAGATCCCGCCCTTCTCAATATGGGGGGGCACTACGTCGCCTGTCACCTGATCGGGTAGCTGAGTGAGGCCGAGCGTCCCGGGCCGCCCAGGCGAGCCGCACGGGCGGCTTTTGTTTTGGTGCGCGCACATGTTGCGTGGCGGCAGGGCGGGGACCCGAGTAGGCCCGGGGCTCTGAGGCAAATCTACAGCTGATAGTCGACTCAAGAAGAGGTGCTACCGTGTCGTCTTCGAAGAACAACACAAGTCGCGGAATTACAGCAACGGCCTTATTGATCGCCTTCTTGTCGATCCTCCTCCACCTCGTGCCAGGCCTGTCTGTGGCATACGCCTCTCGGGCGGCGGCGCCGGATATCAATGCCAGATCCGCAGTACTACTGGACGCGGAGACTGGCCAGGTTCTCTACTCGAAGAACCCGGACGAGAAGGTCGCACCAGCCAGCATAACCAAGATAATGACTGTGCTGCTGGTGGTGGAACACGTCGCAGAAGGCCGGATCTCGTTGGACGATATCGTCACCGTGAGTGCGGCTGCGTCGCTCATGGGGGGCTCGCAGGTGTACCTGCGCCACAACGAGAAAGTCCCAGTCCGCGAACTGCTCGCAGCTGCCGCCATCAGGTCCGCCAATGATGCGTGTTTCGCCTTGGCCGAATACGTCGCAGGGAACGTGGACGACTTCGTCGCTCTGATGAACAAGCGCGCTTCGGAACTGGGCATGGAGAACACACATTTCGCGAACCCCGAAGGCCTCGACAACCCAGATCACTACACAACCACCCGGGACATCGCTGTGATGGCGCGGGAGGCGGTCCGCCACCCCGAGATCCTTGGATGGACGAGCACCTGGATAGGGAAGATGCGCGGGGGAACGTATGACCTGTTCAATACTAACCGGTTGATAGTGTCGTATGAAGGCGCGGACGGGCTGAAGACCGGGTACACCGATCAGGCGGGTTACTGCCTTGCGGGGACGGCGAAGAGAGAAGACACCCGGCTCATCGCGGTGGTCATGGGAGCGGGATCCGAGAAGGAGCGCGTGTCTGAGACCGCCAAGCTGCTGGACTACGGGTTCGGATGCCTGGAGCGGGTGCAGGTCGTGGAGGCCGGGGCTGAAGTGGGGACGGTCAACGTCCCGTCCGCGGCTCGACGCGAAGTCCCCGTTGCTGCACAGGCGTCCATCTCGGCCCTCGTCTCCAAGGGGACAGCAGCACAAGTGGCGGTGCGGATCGAGCCTATCAAGGAGGAACTTAAGGCTCCGATCAAGAAAGGACAAACTGTCGGGCAAATCGTGGCAGTGGATGCCTACGGGGAGCGGATCGGGATCACACCGGCGGTTGCTGCGGAAGATGTCCCGCGGGCCAGCCTCATCGTCCGCTTCTTTAGGGCCATCGCCAGGTTGTTTTCGAGTCTATTCCGGATGGGGTAGGCACTGAAATGGAAATCCTCGCCCGGGCGAAGATCAACCTGACCCTGGATATCGTGGGTCGGCGGCCAGACGGGTATCACGACATCGAATCCATCATGCATCAGGTCGCCCTTGCCGATGAAGTCTCGGTGAACCTCGTAGGGCGCCCGGGGGCGGGCGTCGAGGTCGTGACGGACTCTCCCGAAGTGCCGGGGGGATCCTGCAATCTTGCCCACCGGGCTGCTTCAGCCTTTCTGTCCCGTGTGGGTGCCCGGGACGGTGTTTCCATTTCCATCAGGAAGAACATACCCGCGGCGGCTGGTCTCGCAGGTGGGAGCGCAGACGCTGCAGCGGTGCTGGTGGCGCTGAACAGCCTTCTCGGTTCTCCGCTAGGTGACGCCGATCTCAGAGCTGTCGGGCAGGCCATCGGAGCGGACGTCCCGTTCTGCATCGTGGGTGGGGCGGCGCTGGCGAGAGGCACCGGCGAGGTCCTTACCCCGGTTCCGCCGCTTTCGGGGGTGCCTGTTGTGCTGGTGAGGCCGAAGGTGGCAGTACCTACTCGCGAAGTATACCGGCTGTGGAACGCCCAGCCCCCCAGGTCCCTCCAGGAACAGGAGCGCGCTCGCCACGCAACCCAGGTTCTGGTTGAGGAACTCGGAGGGGTTGCTGGGGCGGGTGGTGCCGGCCAGGCGATGACCGGGCCTCATCGGAATGGGTCCGGGCCCGACATGGTCAAGGCGAAGATCAAATCGGTGTGCTCTTTGCTCTTCAACGTATTGGAAGTGGCAGCTGCCCAGTTGTCAGGCGAGATCTCTGCGGTCCGCCGGGGACTGCTCGAGGCGGGAGCGTGTGGGGCCTGTATGACCGGAAGCGGGCCGACTGTGTTTGGGTTTTTCCCATCTGGGGACGCCGCAGCCGGGGCTGCTGAAGTCATCCGCGCCACAAGACCGGAGTGTGAGATAATACTGACTGGGACGGTTGCAGGGCAACGGCCCTCAATCCTCGAATGAGGTGCTTCTGATGGATGAGCGAAACGAACAGGCGATTCGGCTCAAGCTGGACAACTACAAGCCGCTTCGGGAGATAGTCTTCGAGGGGTTGCGCGAAGCGATCATCTCCGGGCGACTCGCGCCGGGCGAGAGGCTCATGGAGACGCAGTTGGCCGAGGAGATGGGGGTGAGCCGGACTCCGGTCCGAGAAGCCATTCGAAAGCTCGAACTCGAGGGGTTCGTAGTCATGATGCCCAGGAAAGGAGCATACGTTGCCGGGCTTTCCCTCAAGGAGATCTCAGACGTATTCGAGATCCGCGGCGCCTTGGAGGAACTCGCTGCTGAGCTCGCGGCTGAGCGGATCACCGATGAGGAACTCGAGGAACTCGAAGCGTTGCTCCTGGAGATTGGGCGAAGGATGGAAAAGAACGACCTGGACGCAGTGGTCAAGGCGGATGTGGAATTCCACGACGTTTTGTTCCGAGGGGCGAGGAACACCCGGCTTTCACAGATGGTCAGCTACCTCCGGGAGCAGATCCACAGGTACAGGACTACGTCACTTTCCTATCCCGGCAGGATGAAGAAAGCCCTCGAAGAGCATAGAAAGATAGTGCAGGCTCTCTCCCAGAGAGATCCGGACCTCGCCCGACAGGCCGCGAGAGAGCACATGGACAGTGCGGAGAAGAGCCTCATGGATGCGATGAAGAAGGAGATAAAAGACAGGGGGAAATAGTCTGTGTCGATGCGAGTCGATGCTGTCATCCTCGCCGGGGCAGACAATGATGGAGCCCTCGGGGCGGTGTCGTCCGAGAAGTACGAGGCCGCGATCGATGTCGGCGGGAAGCCAATGCTCTACTACGTGCTCGCGGGAGTCCTGTGTGCCAGGTCTGTGGATCGCGTGACCGTGGTTGGGCCGGTAGATGCCCTGCGGCCTATCATACACAGCGCAGGCTGGGCAAACCGGGTTTCGCTGGTGGAACGGCGTGATTCCATCGTAGAGAATCTGATGGCTGGCCTCGGAAACGTCCCAGTGGGGAAGAAAGCCCTAGTAGTCACAGGGGATATCCCGTTCATAACCGGCGAGGCTCTCGACGATTTCGTAGCAAGGTGTGAGAAGAAGCCCGCCGCGGTGCATTATGCGCTTGTGCTGCGGTCTACCAACGAAGCGAAGTTCCCCGGGGTGAAGCGGACGTATGTAAAAATGGCTGATGGGGTGATGACCGGGGGTAACGTCTTCATGGTCGACCCGGAAGTGGTGGCGAGGAACCGCGACATCATATCGGAGGCAGTAAAACTCCGAAAGAAGCCATTTCAGCTCCTCAGGATGCTGGGGCTCAAGCTCATGCTCCGGTTCGCCTTCGGCCGGTTGACCATAGGTGATGTGGAGCGCAAGGTAGAGGAGTGGCTGGGGCTTCAGGGCCGCGGCATCATCTCACCGTACGCGGAGATCGGGGTGGATGTAGACAAGCCGAGTGACTTGGCTCTTGCTCGGCAGGTGCTGGCTGGGAGGTAGGTTTGCCTCGAGATCTCACCTCACGATACGGGAAATGCACTGAACTTGGAGGGTTTTCCTGGAATCCGTAGAATACATGAGGGCACGGTGCTCTCATTGTACTTCACGGAAAGGTGGTCGCGGGGTGAACATCACAGATGTCAGAGTGCGCAAGGTCGACACGCCCGGCAAAATGAGGGCGATTGCGTCCATCACGTTCGACGACGCCTTTGTGGTCAGGGACATCCGAGTCATCGAAGGCCAGAAGGGCCTGTTTGTCGCGATGCCGAGCAGAAGAGCCCCTGACGGCGAATTCCGCGACATCGCTCATCCAGTCACTCAAGCTGCTCGAGATATGATCGAGGAGGCCATCCTCAGGATCTACAACCAGTTGGAGGAATGAACCTCAACCCGATGCCCCGCGTCATCCCCGGCGCGGGGTTCTTCCTTCAGAAGGCGCAATCCCCACTCGCTGGATGCAAATTCTTTGGGCGGTCAGGAGGAATCCGAAGGCAGACATCAAATATGTGCAGTGTAGGCGTTGACTCACGCGACTGCAGACTGCCCTCTTTCTAGACCGCGAGCCCACGCCGCATCCCAGCCCCCTAAGCAGCCATGCAAGTGGCGGGCGAATAGCGTGAAGGCAGTGTATGAAAATTCATACTCTGGCTTTTTTGTGCCACTAGGGGGGGTATATTTTGCCAGCATCTTGAGCGGAGGTTCGTTGCATGAGCGCGTTGGCCTTAAAGGACGAAACCCTTCTTCGCGTGGAAGACCTTCACACCTATTTCGTTCTTGAGGAGGGCGTTGTCCGCGCGGTGGATGGTGTCTCCATCGAGGTCGGGCGCAAGGAAGTCTTGGGTTTGGTGGGCGAGAGCGGGTGCGGCAAGAGCATTACTGCACTCTCCGTTATGCAACTTCTTCCGAAACCGAAAGGGAAAATTCATAAAGGCAGGATCCTGTACAACCAGGGGAAGGCCGGCGTGATCGACATCGCCACTCTAAACCCTCTCGGCCCGGTCATGAGGAGCATCAGAGGCAACGAGATCGCAATGATCTTCCAGGAGCCGATGGTCTCGCTCTCGCCGGTGCACACGGTGGGGAACCAGATTGTGGAGGCCATTCGC
>JANLFS010000041.1 GCA_024655925.1 Bacillota bacterium
ACGGAGGACCTCGGCATTGGACACACACACCAGGGCGGGGGATATCCCCCGCCCTGGTGTGGTCGGACACGCGCGCGAGCACGCTCCAGCTGTGGACTGTCTGTGAATACGCCGCGGACGCTACTTCACTGCGCGGATCTTTTCCACCCACTCAGAATACTGCGGGTACTTGGCATACATGGACTCGACTGCTTTCTGGAACTCAGAGATGTTAACCTCGGTTATGGTGCAGCCTGATGCCTTCACTTTGGCCAGGGCCTCATCCTCGAACTTCTTCCATGCTTCCCGCTGGAAGGCCGTGGAGTCGAGGGCGGCCTGTCTGATGAGGGCCTGGTCGGCTGGGGGAAGCGTATCCCATATCCTCTTGCTGAACAGTATCACCTCGGGTATGCGGGTGTGCCCGTCGAGCGCGTAGAACTTGGCGACCTCGTAGTGGCTGGTCGTGAGGTAGCTGGGGGAGTTGTTCTCAGCACCGTCGATAACGCCGGTCTGAAGAGCGGAGTAGACCTCGTTGAAGGCCATCGGCACTGCCGAGGCGCCCATCGAGTTGACTAGGTCAAGCATGACACTGGACTGCTGCACGCGGATCTTCATGCCGCGAAGGTCGGCCGGGGACTTCACTAGCTTCTTGGTGTAGAAGTGCCGTGCGCCCGAGTCGTAGTAGGTGAGGCCCACGAAACCGGCGCTCTCGACAGCCTTCAGGAAGTGCTGGCCCACCTCGCCGTTGAGGACTTTCCACATGTGAGCCTCGTCACGGAAGAGGTAGGGCATGGAGAAGACGCCGATCGGGGCGTACATCTCCACCAGGGGCGAGCAGGACGTCCTGACTGCGTCGATCGCGCCCATCTTCGTCATTTCCATCGTGTCTTTCTCTGGGCCGAGGGTGCCGCCGAAGTATACCTCGATTTTCAACCTGCCGCCGGACCTCTCGTTGACGAGCTTGGCGAAGTACTTGTCACCTTCGGTCGTCGGGTATCCGTCAGGGTGAACCTCGGCGAGGCGAAAGACGCGCGTGGCCGAGGTAGCCGTCTGGGCGAAGAGAAGCCCGACGACTCCCACCACTAGAAGAAGAAGAGCCCGTTTCCTCATGGGTTTTACCTCCTCTTGGTTATATTTGAGGGCCCGCGTGGGCCCACCGGTCGCGCCTACCTGGGCATAACAAGGTTAGGAACCCACATCACGATCGGAGGATAGTAGGTCACGAGTATCAGGACCACGAGCATCGGTATGTAACAAATCAGAAGCGCCTGGACGACCTGCTCCATCCTTGCGCCGCCGATCGCGCATCCCACGAAAAGGGCGTTGCCCACGGGAGGGGTGCAGAGCCCGATCCCGAGGTTCAGAAGGAGTATGATCCCGAAATGGACAGGGTCGATCCCCATTCTGACAACCACGGGAAGCAGGATCGGGGTTACGATGACGATGGCTGGCGCCATGTCCATCACGCACCCGAGGAACAGGAGAAACACATTTATCAGGGCCAGGAGCAGGTACCGGTTCGATGTGAGGCCCAAGAGCCACGCGGCGATCTTCGCCGGAACCTGAAGATAGGCGAGGAGCCATCCAAACGCGGACGAGGTTGCGATCAGAAGGAAGACCATTGACACCGTTCCAACGGCCCCTCGAAGGACCTTTCCAAGGTGGGATATGGGGACGTCCCGGTAGACCAGAAAGCACAGGATGGCCGCATAGACCGCGGCGATCGCAGCGGACTCGGTGGCAGTGAAGATGCCGGTGACGATCCCGCCCATGATGATCACTGCCACCATCAGCGTCAGCAGGCCGTGTCCCACGATCTGGACAGCCCGTCTGAAAGGGATCGGGTCCTCACGGGGGTAATCGTGGACTACGGCCATCACGTAGTTGGCCCCGATAAAAGACAGCCCGAGCAAAATGCCTGGTATCATGCCCCCTAGAAACAACCGGCCTACTGATACTCCCCCGGCCGCAAGGGAGTAGATTATTGCATTGTGAGACGGTGGTATGAGGACCGCCTGCACTGCCGTGGTGACAGTCAGCGCAATGCTGAAATCCAGGTGGTAGCCTTTCCTGACCATAGCGGGGATGAGAATCGGCCCCAGGGATGACACATCCGCCACGGCTGAACCCGAGATCCCACCGAAGAACATACTGTCCACCGCGTTTATCATCCCGAGGCCGCCGCGGATCCGGCCCACAAATACGTTGGCGAGGTCCACCAGTCTGTCCACGAGCTTGCCCTCGGTCATCAGCTGGCCAGCCAGGATGAAGAATGGGATGGCCATGAGGGGAAAGGAAGAGATGCCGCCCGCCATCCGCTGCGCTATCACCACCAGAGGCAGGCGAAGGTAGAGCGCGGTCAGGATGCTCGACACCCCGAGCGCGAGGGATATGGGCATTCTGATCAAGGCCAGAAGAAAGAACGACCCCAGCAGTATCCAGATGGCGACAGTCTGGTCCACCGCTTCTACTTCGCCTCCTTTCGGAGCGCGAGGATGTCACGGGCGAGAGACTCCAGGGTATAGAGGCATATGAGCACGCCGATGACTGGAATGACCATGTACACAAGACTCTGGGAGATCTTGAGCGCAGGCATGGTGATGGTGCGCGACACCCGGACCAGTTCGACACCTTCAACCATGAGAAACACCGAGAATGCCAAGACGAGAAGGTCGAGCACGATCTGGTTGACCTGCCTCACCCGGGGTGGGAAAAGGGACATGAAGAACTCGAGGGCGATGTGGGTCCCTTTTCGGACCCCGACAGCGGACCCCAGTAGCCCGAACCAGACCATCAGGATGATGGCAAGTTCCTCGGACCAGTAGGGTGCAGCGCTCAACACTTTTCTCGAGAACACCTGCCAGGTGATGACGACTGTCATGATTCCGAGGAAGACGGCGGAGACATTCTCGCTCGCCCATGCGGTCAAGTCGAGAGCCCGGATGACCAGCGGTCGTCTCTTGCCCACGAACCCTCACCCCCGGAACGACCCTGCGAAGGTCATGACAACACGCCGGAGATTTCTCCCCGGCAGATCTCAAATCCTAGAAAACACCATTTGTCTCATAAACCTCATTAACGCCACCGGTGGGGGTAGTACCGGTAAGTGGGTCGTCCCGGGCCTCCGTAGACCGGGACGAACCTGGCCATTCCTTCATCGAGCATGAAGTTGAGGTACCGGCGGATGGTCGCTGGGGATATCCCGGTGCTCTCTGCGACATCCTCGATCAGGACTCCCCGGTCTGCAGATGCCTGGACGAGTCTGAGGATGGTGCCGAGGGTGTGAGGGGTGAGCCCTTTCGGTAGCCGCCTGGCCATATCCGGAGGGATCGCGGAAGAAGGGTGGAGCGGGTGAGAGTCCGGCAAGGTGTTGGCTCCGCTCTTCAGAATCTGGTCGATGGTCCGCTGCTCGCACGCCTGTATTCCAAGCAGGCTCTCGAAGTACTCCCTGTAGTCGGCCAGGGCCTTCAGGAACCGCTCCCGGTAGTAGGGCTTGACCAGGTAATCTCGGATTCCGAGGCGGAGGGTGTCCTGCACCACCGGGACCTCTTTTGCCGCGGTCACCATGATGACGTCCAGATCCAGTTGGGCCTGGCGGATCCTGTGGAGGAGTTCCACCCCGCTCGCGTCGGGAAGGTAGACATCCAAGAGGATCAGATTGGGCCTGAGTCTCTCTACCATGGAGACGGCATCCGCTGCAGTGCGCGCTGCGCCGAGAAGCGAGTACCCTGGGGCATCCCGCAAGAACTGGGTGTTGATCTCGATCACCATGGGATCATCTTCGACGATCAGGACGCCAATCTCCTTCAACTCGCCATCCCTCCCTGGTGGTTGTTACGGAGCGGCAGCCGGACGACGAACCGGGTCCAGCCGTTCCCGGCGACCTCCACCGTACCCCCGTAGCTCTTGACTATCTCGTGGACCAGGGCGAGCCCCAATCCCTTGTTCAACCCGCTCTTGGTAGTGAACCCTCTCTCGAAGATGCGTGGAAGGTAGGATTCGGGAATCCCGACACCGTTGTCTCGGACTTCGATTTCCAACTCATCGGGACCTGACTTGGAGTCGGGCGAGATTACGATGATCTTGATGCCAACTATCTTGTCCGCCCGTCCCGACGAGACCACTGCATCGAAAGCGTTCTCCACGAGGTTGCCGAGGATACAGACTAGGTCCGAGTCACGCACCCTCTCGTGTGTCCCGGGTGGTATCCCGCTCGAGCGGTCGAACTCGAAGGTCACGCCCAGTTCCTTGGCCCGGTTGAACTTGCCCAGGAGCAGGCCTGACACGGCGGGGCTCGCAAACCCACGCCTGAGAAACTCGATGAAATCCTGGTGCCCTTCGGCGGTTTGGTGGCAGAGAATCAGGGCTTGCTCGTGCCGTCCGAGCTGGATCAGGCCTGCGATGGTGTGGAGTTTGTTCATGAATTCGTGAGTCTGGGCGCGCAGCGCAGCGATGTAGCTCTTGACCGCTGTGAACTCCTCTGCGGTCTTCTGGAACTCGGTGCGGTCTCGTAAGGTCGCTACCGCCCCGACTACCTTAGGCCCATCCACAATAGGAACTACATTCGCCAGGACCATCGTCTCCCCTATGGTCTGCTGCACATCAAACTGGGCGGCCTCACCCCTAAGCGCGCTTTCGAGTAGTGAATCAGGTACGACCTCAGAGACGCGGCGGCCCACGATCTCGTCTCCGCAGTTCAGCAAGCGCTTGGCCGAAGGGTTGATCAGGGTTACGTGCCCTTCGGAGTTGACGGCGACGATGGCCTCATGCGTGGACTGGAGTATGGCATTCCGCTCGCTGAACACTCGACCCATTTCCTCGGGCTCGAGCCCGAAGATCGAGCGCTTCACGTCACTTACCAGGAAGATCGCGCCACCAAGGCCGAGGAGGATAACGAGGATTGAGCTTAACAGCAGGTTTCGCCCCACCTTGCCCAGGCTCGCTTCTAGCTGGTGGCGGGAGATTGCGGTGGCCATGTAACCCCAAATCTCCCGCCCTCGGACGATTGGCTGGAGTATGAGATCGTACCTGTCGTTTCCGATAGGCAATTGGGTGACTGAGATGGCGGATCCCGCAGCTCCGCCGGGTGGGATCTCCAGCGCGCCGGCGGAAGTCAAGTCGAAAGGCGGGGTTGTCCCGACTTTGAACTGCCCTCTGATGAAGAGCGCGAGGTCGGCGTTGACCAGAGAGGCGTAGTGTTCCATGAACCCCTGGTCTACCAGCCGGGCGATAGTAACATACCCGACTGTTGAGCCCTCCCTGTCCGCGATCGGCGTCATGCCCGCGAGGTAGGTATCGCCAGTTACAGGATCCTCCGCGAAGAACGTCCGCTCTCCGTTCCCGACTGGCGCGGGAATGAACAGGCCGGGGGCAGGTGGGTCCGGATCATCATTCACGGCAAGCAACCGCCCTCCGAGGTCGTGGACTTCCACTCGGTCGAACCCGTGCTCCCTACGGAGACGGCCGATGTAGTAGGCGACGACCCCCGGGAGCCGGTCCCTCGTGGCCAGTCTGAGGTAATCCAACCCCGCCTGGAGCCCCGCCTGGTTCACGAGCTCCTCCTCGAGCGAGGAGAAGGCGAGGCACACCCCGTTTGCTGCGACCCGAAGTGTGTTGGCGAACTCTCGCTCAAGCTCACCGCGGACTATCCGCTGGTTGAGCCCGAAGTTGATGAGGGTCGGTATCAGGACGAGGAAGACCACGAAGATCGTGAGTTTGGTCAGAAGACGCATCCTGATACACCATGCCTTCCAGGAATGCCCGCGTGTGGGGATCCCGGCACGCGCCCCGAGGAGCTATTGCTCCGGCCTACATGAGCTTCAGGATGGGATGCGCGCGCCGGAACAGGTCGGTGTCCGCGCGCTCAATGAGCTCAAATGCTGCGGCCTGGGCTGTGGTCACATAGGCCCCGGCGGCCCGCACCCGGGCGAGCGCGATATCCCGGTCCATGGGTTTTATGGATGAAGCAGCGTCTGCCACCACGAATACCTGATAACCCAGGTCCAGGGCATCCAGGGTCGTCTGGCACACGCATATGTGGCACTCCACTCCGAAGATGATCAACTGCCTCACGCCCAGAGCGGAGACTGCCGCCTCGATCTCAGAGTTGCGGAAGGCGCTCCACGTGACCTTGGGGTAGGCCGGGACGGGGCCCATGGCCTCCGCGAGAACCCGGTTGGTCGGGCCCAGTTTGTCCGGGCAGTGTTCGATTTTCATGACTGCCACCCCGGCAAGGCGAGCGACTTTCACCAAGTTGACAGCCTGGGACAACACGGTCTCGTGGTCCTGCACGTGCTCGAGGACCTTGTCCTGGTGGTCAACGGAGAGCACGGCGGCGTTGTCAGGACGGATGACGAAGGAAGGGCACTTCAAAGAGGAACACCTCCGAGAGCTTGGTGTGCGGCTTTCCGTCTGCTGTGTAAGGTGTTTCGGCAGGGAGCCCGGTTTTCCTGTGTGGGAGATGGTAATCGCGCGGGCGTAGACCTTCCGCGTTGAAACCACCGACCTTCTGGCGAATAACGTGTTGCTCAGGACAGCCATGGATAACGGAGCCCGGCGCGCTCTGATCCCAATCGAAAACAAGCGCGACTTCCTGGAGGTGTCGGCGGATATTGCGGAGAGAGTCGACCCTGTATTCTACAGCGATTCTGTGACGGCGTACATGAAGGGACTGGGGCTGACGTAGAAGCGCTCCTGACGGCATCCCCAGCACGCATCTGGCCGCCATCTGGCCATCCCCGTTGCACAAAACCTCCGCAGGTGGTAGAATGAGGGCAACCAGGCGCAACTGAATATGTTGTCTCCGAGCCGAGCGGCCCAAAGCGCATTGCGCCATGGCCCCCGGCCGTGCTCGCCAGTCAGGCGGGCGAGGGTGCGGAGGGAAACCCCCGTGCCTCCCGTGTTTGGAAAGGAGATGCGGCCCTTCGGGCATGCCCCACCAGGGCGCGTTCTCCTCCGTTCGCGCCCTGGTAATGTTTTCTAGGGAGGGTGTAACTGTGAAATCTCAGCTCTCAATCTCCCGACGCCGCAGGATCCGCCTGGTCGTGAGGTTCTCTCTAGTTGCCCTCATCTTGGCAGGCGTGTGGTCTGTCACCACCCCGCCTGCCGCATCTGTGGATGCCAGACCCCCGGCCCGTCGCATCATCCTTGCGACTACCACGAGTGCGCAGGACAGTGGGATCCTGGATCACCTCATCCCCATCTTCAGGGCTGAGACTGGGATAGAAGTGGACATAGTGGCCCTTGGCACGGGGCAGGCGCTGGCGACGGCGAGGCGGGGAGATGCTGACGTGGTCCTGGTTCATTCCAGACCAGACGAGGCCAGGTTCATGGCAGAGGGGTACGGGCGCGGCCACTGGTGCGTCATGTACAACGATTACGTGATCGTCGGGCCGGGCCGTGACCCAGCGGGACTCCGATTGTCCACCTCTCTGGACGAAGCAATAAGCCGCCTTGCTTCCGGGAGCGCGCTCTTCATCAGCCGGGGAGACAATTCGGGGACGCACAAGAAGGAGCTTTCCCTGTGGGAAGGAGTATCCATCGACCCCGCGTCGCTCAAGTCCCGGAGGTGGTACATCTCCGCCGGGACCGGAATGGGTGAAGTCCTTCGGATGGCCGATGAGATGCAGGCCTACGCTCTCGTAGATCGCGGAACCTATCTGGCGAACCGCAAGGCCCTGTCACTCCAGGTGGTGTTCGAAGGAGATCCTGACCTGATAAACCCGTACTCCGTGATGACCATCAACCCCGATAAGCTGCCGGGAACCCATTGCGAACTCGGACACAGGTTTGCGGAATTCCTGATAGCCCCGAAGACCCAGGCGCTCATCTCCCGTTTCGGGGTGGACAAGTACGGGGAACCTCTCTTCATGCCTCTGGCGGGGAAGTGCGCCCAGCTGATAGGGTGTGATCTCTGCAAGTAGCGGAGGCGCACTCACATGCACTCCACGGCGTGCCTCAGTACCGTCTTGAGCTTCTCCGGTGCGGCCCGCCTGGGATCCCCGAGATAGATTTCGTGATGCCTGCCTCGAGGCCGGTATCCGTTCGCCTCCATGAACTCGTGCATCCGGGCTATTGTCGGGGCCTCTGCGGAATAGGGCCCGATGTGCATGGTTTGTACGCACAATCGCTCGTGGAAACGCTCGAGCCTCACCCCATCCAGGCTCGCCGGGCCTTTCTTCTGCCTCGCCTGCTGCATTGCGGCGCCCACCATTTCGGAGGTTATGAACTCGGGCTGTATGATCATCAAGGTCCAGAGCCAGTCTTCACGCTGCTCCAGGTCGAGACCCTCCTCATCCGTCCACCAAAGACCCTCCAAGGGCATGACTTGGTACTGGATGCCGTGGCTCTTCTTGATAGAAAACTTAAGGGTGTACGCAACGGAGTAGAGTGCCTGGACGGCATCCTGGAATCTCTGTCCCTCAGGGCTCCCCGCGCCATCAATCATGAGCATGTTCAGCTCAGGCACATCCACCAGCTCAAACGCCCGCGGAGACGGGCTGAACAAGTGCTTCAACTCCCGCCTCAGATCTAGCTCGCTCATGTTACGCTAGCCTCCATTCTCCTGGCAGGCTGCATTGCTGGTCCCGCCAGGTCCTACCGGACCCTTCCCTCCAAATTCCAGTTCCGTCTGGACCGGTGCACATTTCGCGGCTGGCACTAGGGATCCTGCCAGACCAGATGAACAGAGGCGCGTCACTTCAAAAAAAGACGATGCGGCTTGCAGGAATCGGATTCACAGTGTAGAAATAGAGGTCATACCATTAGATCACTAGATGATATGTTGATCCTCTATTTGCATGTTGAAGAGAGGAGTCTTCATGTTACGACAAGCCTCCAAAGTCACTCTCTACGATGACGTTGTTGCGCAGCTACAGGAGCTGGTCGCCCGGGGGGACCTCAAACCAGGCGATAGGTTGCCTGCAGAGAGGGAACTCTCGTCACAACTCGGTGTGAGCCGTGCGACTCTGAGGGAGGCTCTCAAAGGCTTGGAGCTAATGGGAGTCATCAAGATAAAGCACGGAGATGGAACATTCATCAGGGAAGACATCAACGCCAGGCTGGTATCGCAACCTCTCCGCTTCATATCTCCTGCACAGAGCAGCCTCATGGTGGAATTGCTCGAGACCCGTCAGGCCATCGAGTCAACCGCCGCCAGGCTTGCTGCCCAGAGGGTCCAGGATGATGATATAGCCGGTCTCAGGCACGAGCTCAGCGAAATGAGGAAAGCGCTCGCCAAAGGCGACACTGCTGAAGTCTCAAAGCACGATCTGGAGTTTCACCTGGCACTGTGCAAGGCATCCAGGAACTCCATTCTCTATCAGGTGGAGAGGAGCATACAAAACATGCTTCTCGAGGCTATGGAGACCACGATATTCATCCCCAGCGCCTTGCAGTCTGCCATCGAATACCACGACAAGATCTTAGCCGCTGTTGAAAACAGAGATGCGGAGGCGGCGTTCACACTGATGCTTGATCATCTCAGAGCGGTACAGCGTGACATCCAGGAGAGCACTACAGACAGTCGGGACCACGCTGAACAGCAATAGCGCCCACCAGGGCCAAGACGACAAGGGGGTCAGAGTCAATATGGCAGCTCGACTCGGGAAGAAGGCTATAGGAGGGGTTATCCCGCCCACCATCACGGCCTTTACACCAACGGGAGAGGTCTACGAGAAGGGTATCAGAGACACAGTTGACTTTCTGCTGCCGAACGTGGATGGTCTGTTCATCTGTGGTACTTACGGCTCAGGTCTCATAATGACAGTGGGCCAGCGAAAACGAGCCGCGGAGATCTTCATCCAACATGTCGCGGGCAGAGTCCCGGTGATTGTCCAGGTGGGCATCGCGGACACCGAGAGTGCTGTGGAACTGGCCAAGCACGCGGAGGTTGCCGGGGCCGACGCAGTGGCCAGCATCGCGCCTTACTACTACAACTACACGCAGTCAGAACTGAAAGCCTACTACAAGGCACTCATAGACGCAGTTGACATACCTGTCTACGCTTACAACAACCCCAAGACCTCTGGGAACCCGCTGAGTGCCGGGCTGATCAAAGAGCTAGCTTCTTACGGATTGTCAGGTCTAAAGGATTCGTCCTTCGATATGGTCCAGTTCTACAAATTCGCCAGCGCCATTGAAGACCCGGATTTCCGGTTGATAGTCGGAACAGAGGCCATTATGTACCCTGCCCTGATGGCCGGGGCCGCTGGATGCGTGTCCGGTGTGGCCAATGTCTACCCCGAAAAGGTGAAAGCGCTCTACTCCGCAGTGGTTGATGGAAGATACGAGGAAGCGACATCTCTTCAGTACCTGATTCTTGCCATCCGCGACACCATAAAGCTGGGCCCGACAATCGCCATATGCCACGACATCCTGAAGATGAGGGGCGTTGATGCCGGCGTGGTGCGAAGCCCCTTCCTCCCCACAGAAGAGGATGTCCGGAGCAAAGTGCGGGCCGCCTTGGAGGCAATGGGTCTGCTGTAGAATGCTAAAGGGCTGCATCCGGCCCGTACTGGTCGGATTGTGCAGAGCCCGGAGGAAGTGTTGACAGCTTGGCTTACAGGATTCTCGTGTTGAGCAAGTCCTTCGGTGCTGGTCAAGGCAGGCGCGAGAAGGCTTTACAGAAGATAAGAGAGGCCGGACACGAGGTCAGCGCAGCTCGAATCGACGAGATTCCCACAACCTGTGACGGCTTCGATGCGGCCATAGTAGGTACCGACAAGATCGGAGGGGCGTTCCTGGAGAAGGTCCCGGGTATCGCTTCCGTGGTGAAGTTCGGGGTCGGTGTGGACAATATCGACATCTCGGAATGCACTAAGAGAGGGGTGCTGGTGGGCAGGCTTCCGGGCCTGAACACCGAGGCAGTGGCTGAGTTCGCGCTCGCGATGATTCTCTCGTGTGCGCGGATGATCCCTCGGTACGACGCGTCGATGAAGGCGCGGAGTTGGGAGCGGACGATAGGGTACCCAATCCACGGGCGCACTCTGGGGATTATCGGCACTGGGGCCATAGGTCGTACACTGGCAAGATTCTGCTCCGGGCTGAACATGAGGATCCTCGGATACGACTCTTTCCCATCCGCAGAGTTTGTTCAGGAGTGCGGAGGCTGTTACGTTCCTCTGGAAGACCTTCTTAGGACTGCTGATTTCGTCTCAGTTCACGTTCCGTTGACAGACGGGACCCGGGGAATGATCCGGGCACCTCAGCTCGACCTGATGAAACCCACGGCGTTCCTCATCAACACAGCCCGCGGAGGAATAGTGGACGAGCGGGACCTCCTCGATGCACTGGAAAGAGGAAGTATTGCCGGGGCTGGGCTTGACGTCTTCGAGCACGAACCGCCAGACTTCGACGGACTTGTCGGACATCCACGTGTAGTGGCCAGCCCTCACGTGGGGGCGTACACGTTAGACACACTGGAAGCCATGGAAGACTGTGCGATCAGGACTGCTGTGAACCTGATCCAGGGAGTGGAGATCACATCCGCTGTGAATCCTGAGGCCTTGGAGTATCGAAGAGGACAATCGTGCAGTTGACGGTGGCAGGCAGAAGGGGGTGTTGGCCGGATCACAGGGTAGACTCACATGCAGTCTCAGCATCGACCTGACCTTGGCTGCAATCACGCGTTGGACTTCAGATCAATCAAGCGTTCAAGGGGGTAAAGACCATGCGATGCAGGACTCTCGGTAGGTTCATCATGCTGGCTTCGCTGGCTCTCATGATCTGCCTTGCCAGTACCGGCCTGGTCGGTGCATCCACCGATTGGCCGAAGCGCCCGATTACACTCATCATACCGTTTGCTCCAGGCGGAGCCACAGACCTCGTCGCCCGTGCGCTCAAACCTCACATGGAGAAGGTTCTCGGAGTCCCCATGGCTGCCACCAACATGGCAGGAGCCGCTACTGCTGTCGGGCACAAGTTCGTCTGGGATGCTCCCCATGACGGTTACACTCTATTGACGCAGCCCACCGACATTACCAGTATCGCTGTCATGGACCAGTACAAGTCGACCTACAAAGACTGGCACGTTCTCGGGGTCGCTGTCGCTGTCCCAGCTGTGTTCGTGGTCCATCCGGATTCCCCATACAAGACGATCCAGGACATGGTGGCTGACATGATGAAGCGGCAGATAACGGTGTCTGTGGCTGCACGCGGATGCGCTTGGACCAGAGCCATCATGCTGTTCTCCAACGTGCTGGGCACCAAACCTCCGCAGCTCGTCCCCATGGGTGGGGGCAACCCTGCCGCAGTCTCAGCCATGAAGAAAGAAGTGGACGTCGGAGCGTGTGGGCTTCCTGAGGCGATAGATCTCATAATGGGCAAGAAACTCAGAGTCCTGGGCTTCTGGGGAGCGGAGGACGTTGAGGTCCCTGGATACGGCATAATCCAGTCTATAGCGAAGTCTTATCCCCAGTTGGCCGAGTTCCTCCCCTTCGGAGGCTGGGTGGGCATGTCTTATCCGAAGGACACGCCAGCCGCCATATTGGAGAAAGCGCAGAAGGCATACGACTATGCCGTTTCCACCCCAGAGTTCACTAAGTTCGTGAAAGACAGTTACTTCGCCTTGGTTGGACTGACAGGGCCCGCAGCGGCAGATTACGTTGCGAAGAGCACATCAGTCAACGCGTGGCTGCTTTACGATCTCCAGATCGCACCCATATCTCCGGCCGAATTCGGTATACCCAGGCCATAACGTTGGGCTATGCCCATACTTCGTCACGGCGGGGCGGCTTCCGGCGGCGTCCGAACCGCCCCTTTTTCGCACACAGGTATGTAGGGATGCGCCTGAGCGTTCCCTGCTGCTCGAGAGGTGGCTTACATGCTTATCATAGAGCTGGTCGTGGCCACAGTACTCGCCGCGGCAAACATTTACCTTGGGGTTGTGTCCGTGCGCATGCCTCTCGCGGACAGGTTCTGGACAGGGTCCGGGGCATTCCCCCTCATAGTCGCGGTGGCGCTAACAGTGTGCAGCCTGATATGGGCCGCGGAATCCGCGCTGAAGCTCCGGCGAGCCAACATCAGGGATGAGCTCGATGTTTTCATCAGGCCTTTCCGGGAAGGCCGAGTGATGTGTGTCCGGTTTCTGAGCATTGTCGTGTTGAGCTTGATCTACATCTTGGTGCTCATGCCCTGGCTGAAGTTCACTCTATCCACGCTTCTGTTCTTGTTCGCGACTACCTCAGCATACGGCCGCCTGAAGCCGCTGACAGCACTGGTTCTCTCGGTTGCCGTTACTGCAGGGGTATACTCAGCTTTCCGATACGTTTTGATGCTGCCTCTGCCCTAGCACGCGGAATACCCGTCCGTCAACAGGGGGGATTGTCAGTGTTCGAGGCATTCGGGATGGTAGGTGCTGCCTTTGCACCTGCATCCCTGGCATACCTCTTCTTTGGATGTCTACTCGGCATCATGGTCGGCGCTCTGCCGGGGCTTACGGCCACAATGGCGGTGTCGCTCCTCGTATCGCTGACTTACAGTCTGTCTTCCACGTCTGCCCTTGCCGTGCTGATCTCGGTGTACTTGGGAGCCATATATGGAGGTTCAAGGTCGGCGATCCTTCTCAATGTGCCAGGGACTCCGTCTTCTGCTGCGACTGCGCTCGACGGGTTTCCACTAGCCAAACGGGGCGAGGGAGCATACGCATCCATACTGGCCACCACTGTCTCAGCATCCGGAGGCATAGTGGGGTTGGCGGCCCTCGTTTTCGCAACGCCCCTCATTGCGGCGTTGTCTTTGAAGTTCGGGGTGTGGGAGTACTTCTGGCTGGCTATGTTCGGAATAGCGATATCCGCCAACCTGACTACCACATCGTTCGTGAAAGGCCTTATAGCCGGCCTGATCGGCCTGTTCGTCTCGTATGTGGGAATGGACGAGATACACGGATACCCAAGGTTCATATTCGGATACCAGAACCTCATCGGTGGGATATCCCTGGTCCCTGCCATGATAGGGCTCTTCGGGTTTGCTGAGGCGGCTGATGCGATTATGAACCCCGCGACTCATCTCATAAGGGAAACCGGCGCCAAACGAGAGAGCGCGGTTGAGATGGCCGTCCGGAGCTTCCGCATGGTCGCATCCAAATGGAGCCTATTCGTTAGGTCCGCTGCAATTGGCACGCTGATAGGAGCAATTCCCGGCGTGGGGCCTGACATAGCTTCGTGGACTGCCTACGGAGCTGCGAAACGGGCCAGCAAGCACCCTGAGGAGTTCGGCCACGGGAGCTATGAAGGACTCATTGCCAGTGAGACGGCGAACAACGCTGCCACGAGTGGAGTCTTCATTCCCCTGCTCACACTGGGCATACCGGGCTGTGCTGTCACTGCAGTGATCATCGGCGCCATGAGACTGCACGGATTGAGGCCAGGTCCCACGTTCTTCTTCGATACCCCAGGCATGGTGGGGTTCATAGCTGCGGCACTCCTAATCACCAACATCTTCATTCAGCTTCAGGGGATGGGACTGACTCGTCTCATCACCAAGGTGCTGGAAGCCCCGGTAGGCGCGGTAATGCCTGTTGTGATAGTGCTGTCTGTAGTGGGGTCATATGCGATCAGCATCCGCATGTTTGATGTCTACACCATGCTTGCGTTCGGCCTCCTGGGACTTGTGATGAGGAGACTCAAGATTCCTTCCGCACCCCTCGCGCTCGGCATCATCCTCGGGCCGCTGGCTGACCTGAGCTTCAGGCGGGCGATGTACGCGGGACGCTACTCTCTTGCTCCGTTCTTCACAAGACCGATTTCGGCCGTGCTCGCCGCCAGCCTTGCCGTGATGGTTCTCGGGCCTGTGGTCGCCGGCATGATACGAAGAGCGAGGAAGGCCCGGGAGTGAAGATCATCTTGGAGGGTTGTTCTATGAGTGATTCGGAAACCCCGCGGATCCGGGACCTGTTCAGTCTGGAAGGAAGGGTAGCCATGATCAGTGGGGCCGGAAGAGGCCTCGGTGCGGCGATGGCCCGTGCCCTCTCTGACATGGGAAGCAAAGTCTTCCTTGTGAGCAGGACTCAGTCTGAGCTCGCTGAGGTCTGCGAGGAGATTCGCCGGACTGGCGGAGAGGCGGATTACCTTGTCAGAGATGTCGCTGACCTGTCCGCGCTACCTGAGATAGCGGAGGCTCCCGTGAACCGTTTTGGCCAAGTGGACATCCTCGTCAACGTGGCGGGCACAAGCCATCCTTCGCCTGCTTTGGAGGTCACTAGAGAGCAGTGGGAGAACACGATGAACCTCAATACCCGGGCCACGTTCTTCCTTACTCAGGCGGTGGCAAGACAAATGGTGAAACGCCACTACGGTAAGGTCATAAACATAGTATCACATCTGGCTTTCGCCTCAATACCGGGACGAGCAGTATATGGTGCCAGCAAGGCGGCTGTGGTTCATATGACCAGAATCCTGGGGGTTGAATGGGCTCCTTACGGACTCAACGTGAACGCGGTGGCGCCTAGCTACACAAGGACCAAACTTGCCTGGCAGGTCCTCAAGGATGAGAGTTTCCGCAAGTTCGTGATAGATAACACTCCGGCCCGCAGGATAGCGGAACCGATCGATATGTGTGGGGCGGTGGTGTACCTTGCCTCGGACGCCTCCAGAATGGTAATAGGCCAGACCATACTGGTCGACGGGGGTTGGACTGCCCGCTGACGCGTCCGGCGCTGCCTGAAGGACTCATAGTGATGGAGGGTTACCATGCAGGGATTTGTGCTGTTCTCCCCAGGGGATGTGAGGGTCTCTGAGGTACCAGAACCTGAGCTGGGGCCGGGTCAGGTGATCGTAAGGCCGAGGGCTGTTGGGATTTGCGGGTCGGACATTCACGCCTACCACGGACTCCAACCATCCATGCACTACCCGTGTGTGCTCGGGCACGAGATAGCGGGGGAGGTCGTCCAAGTGCCTCCCGGTATTGACCGGGTCAAGCCGGGTGATCATGTAGTCGTAGATCCGAGCATCAGTTGTGGGCAGTGTCCCCCGTGCAAGCGCGGCAGGCCCAACGTCTGCAACGACCTCAAGGTCCTCGGGGTTCACGTGAACGGCGGGTTTGCGGATTACTTGGCGGCGGATGTTGGCCGCGTCTATGTCATAGACAAGACCATCCCTTTCTGGTATGCGGCTTTCGCTGAGCCCTTGTCTATCGGGGCTCAAGCCAATGCAAGGGCCAATACGTCGCCAGGAGACTTCGTGGCGATCTTCGGAGCCGGACCCATTGGAATTGCGGCGGCGATAATCGCCAAGACCCGGGGGGCTACCACTGCCGTAATAGACAGGATCCCGCAGCGTCTAGAGCTCGCGAGACAGATGGGAGCCGATATGGTCATCAACTTCGAGACCGAGGACCCACAAGAGGCGATAATGCGCCAGACTGGCGGAGACGGCGCCGCCATATCCATAGAGGCAGTAGGGAACCAGGCTGCCCTGGACGGGGCCCTCGACGTCGTACGCCGTGGCGGAAAAGTCGTAGTGCTGGGGCTGGCCCCCAGAGATGCCGGGGCGAGAGCTCTTGCGATCCTCAAGAAAGAACTGGACGTGCTTGGATCCAGGATGAGCAATTCTCAGTTCGATGCGGTCACTGCAATGATTGGGGAGAGTGAGATAGACCTTGCACCGGTCATCTCACACAGAGTCCCCTTCAAGGACATAGCCGAGGCTTTTGCCCTGGTAGAATCGGGAGATCCAACGGTGTCCAAGGTAGTGATCACGTTCTGAGGCCGGCTTGAGCCTCAGAGCTGAACTGTGGAGGCAGACACAGTATCGTGTTTCCGGACGGGGGAGGAAGGTCCCTCCTAGAAGATGCATGACGGGAGAGTCCACAACCAGTATGAACGGGCACATCGTGGCGGTCGACATTGGAACTACACATTGCCGGTCCTTGGTGTACGACTTCGATGGAAAGGTCTTGGCGCGTTCAGAGCAGTCTTATCAGACTGACTACACTTCTCAGGATGCTGCCGAGCAGGACGTAAGATCAGTAAGCGCCGCCGTGGATCACACTGTGGCTGACTCTATTGCGCAGTCCGGGCTCTCGCGCGACTCCATCCTCGGCGTCGTCCTGTGCACAGTCTTTCACAGCCTGATAGGCGTGGACGAGCGAGACGAACCTGTCACTCCCCTCATAACGTGGGCGGATACCCGCAGCGTCACCCATAGTGAGCGGCTTCAGAAGGAGCTGGACTCCAGAGCGGTAAGGCAGAGAACTGGGTGCTCCATCCATCCCATGTACTTCCCTTCGCGCATCGCCTGGCTTCGTGCAGAGATGCCCGACGTATTCAGCCGCATCCGGCGGTTGATTTCCATCAAGGAGTACGTCATCAGGCAGTGGACGGGGGAGTACGTGGTGGACCTGTCGGTTGCCTCCGGCACCGGCCTGCTGAACCTGGAAGCGATGGAGTGGGACACCGAGCTCATGACGCACCTGGGTTTGCCGGAAGAGATGCTGTCGCCGCTTGTAGAACCGGTGACCGCTCTGCCACAGATCAAGGCCGACGTCAGAACCAGGCTTGGGCTTCCCGACCATGCTGTCCTGGTGGTGGGAGCCGCCGACGGCGCGCTCGCCCATCTTGGCACGGTGGGTGTGAGCAGGACCGGGGTCAGTCTCACGGTGGGAACAGGCGCCGCCATAAGGCGTCTCACAGACAAGCCCGCCCATACCTCAAAAGGTGAGACCTGGTGCTATTATCTGGCTGAGAAGAAGTGGCTTCACGGCACCCTGGTGCAGGATGCTGGCGCCTCATTCAGCTGGCTGGTCAAGGAGTTCTTTGAGGAGGAGGTTTCCAGGGCCAGGACTCAGGGGCTCGACCCTTACCACCACATCAACGAAATCCTGTCATCGACTCCGCCGGGAGCCAACGGACTTCTGTTCTTGCCGTTTCTGGGCGGAGAGCGGAGCCCGAACCTGAATCCTCGTCTCCGAGGGGCGGTGTTCGGCATCGGCTTCGGAACCAGACGGACAGACCTTGTGAGGGCCTTGGTAGAGGGAATAGCGTACAGACTGCACACAGCCTTCAGCTGTCTGGTGAATGACGAAGAGGGTGTCCGGATCGTAGTCACGGGCGGGTTTGTCTCGTCACCCGAGTGGGTTCAGACAACATGCGACTTCTTCGGCAGGGAGATGTACACCTCATGGCAGGGAGATGCGTCAGCATGGGGCGCCGCGCTGATCGGGATGCTGTCCCTGGGGCACCTTTCCAGCATTGAAGAGGTTGACAAGTACGTCCATGTTGCAGGTGTCAACAAGCCCCGGCCAGAGAATCTCAGTTTCTACAGGGCGATGTGCAGAAACTACGCCTCTGTTTATCGATCACTTGTTGAGACTCAGGGAAAATGCGGAGCTCAGCCTAATGGAGGGTATCGGGTTGCACGACCGGGTATCCTGGATTAGAATGTACCCGAAACCATGCTCTGCGGAGTGAGGGGCACCTCCCTCCAAAGGGCGCAAAACACTTACCTGAGGCCAAGGCTCAGCCTGAAGCAAAGGGACTCACTCAGCAGACGCGCGAACCGCGCAGCCCGGCCTATCGTCAGGATAGGCCCTTGTTTTGGGGCGGGGGTGCGTGAAGATGGACGGGAAACGCGTAGGTGTCATAGGAGTGGTGGTCGAGAACCCCAAGGCGGTTCAGCAGAGGTTGAACGACTTCATCAGCCAAGCGGGGGACATCATAATCGGCCGTATGGGGATTCCACAGAGAGAGCAGAACGTGGCCGTCATAGCCCTGCTCGTGGACGGGACCACCGATGACATCAACACGCTCACAGGCCAGCTGGGTTCGCTCCCCGGTGTGAGCGTGAGGGCGGCCTTGACCAGGAAGGGGATAGGAGGCACTCAAGATGATTAGGCGACTCTTGGTTCTCGCGGCCGTCCTGCCTTTGTTGGCCTACTCGGTTGCACTGGCGAGGCCGGGTGATGTCAAGCTGAATGTAATGGTCCTCTCGGGGACGACCGGGCTTTCACTTGTGAAGATACTCGAGGACAATCCCAATATCGGACCGGGTATAGCAGCCACCTACACGGTAGCCAAGAGCCCGGACGTAGTGGTCTCAAGGCTGGTTTCCGGTGAAGCCGACGTGGCTGCGTTACCCACCAATACCGCAGCGTTGCTCTACAACCGCGGTGTGCCTGTTCAGATAGCCGCCATCACTAACTGGGGAGTCACGTACGTGGTGGGCTCTGACTCATCGATAGCGGATTGGAAGGGTCTCAGGGGCAAGGAAATCGCCGTGGCGGGCCGCGGCGCCACACCGGATATACTCCTGAGGTATGTGCTCAAGGCGAACGGCCTGAACCCGGATGCGGACGTCCGAATCCAGTACTATTCGTCCCCCGTGGAGCTCGCGCAACTTGTGATTGCGGGGCGAGTGAGGGTTGCCGCTCTGCCCGAGCCGTGGGTCACCGAAGTGATGAGGAATAACGCGTCGGCACGGATACTCCTTGACTATCAGGAAGAGTGGAGGCGCATCGAGTCCAGAAAGGAGTCCTACCCGCAGAGCTGTCTGGTGGTGAGGACTCAGTTTGCCAGGGACAACCCCGGGATTGTGAGAGAGTTTCTGAAATTGGCCGAATCCTCCAGCAGCTGGGTGGTCAGTCATCCCGAACAGGCGGGCGCGCTCGCTGAGGCTCACGTCCAGATTTCCCGAGAGGCCGCTCGCGACTCCATCCCCAGGTGCAACCTGAGGTTTGCCGGCATGGCCACGGCCGGGCGCGAAGTCGAGCACTTTCTCTCCAGGCTGCTTGCTTTCGATCCTCAGTCAATTGGAGGCAAACTTCCGGATGCAGGTTTCTACTGGAACGAATAGAGGCGGAAAGGCAAAGGCCCTGAGCATCGGGTTTCTTTCGGTGCTCGGGGCTTTGGCCGTCTGGAAGATCGCGGCAGTGTGGGTAGGCAACGAGCTCTTCCTGCCCGGCCCCGAGTCCACGCTGAGAGTGTTCACTCAGCTGGCTGCGGCTCGTCCGTTCTGGACGCACCTTGCCGCTACCATGATAAGAGGCCTTGCCGGGTTCGGGATCTCCTATGCGGTGGGCGTAGCAGCGGGGCTCGCCACCGGCCTGAACAGCTGGTTCGACACGGCGTTCCGGCCCTTCCTTGTGACCATAAGGAGCACACCTTTCATGGCTGTCACGGTGCTTGCCCTCATATGGTTCAGGTCAGATACGGTCCCGGTGTTCGTCACATTCCTCATGGTGTTCCCACTGGTGACCCAAAACGTGCGCGACGGGATCCGAGACATAGACGTCCGGCTTGTCCAGATGGCAAGGGTGTACAGGGTCAGGCAGGGTAGGATCTTGAGAGAGCTCTACCTTCCTGCGATCCTACCGTATCTTGCGGCCGGCGCCACGGCAGGTCTGGGCCTGACCTGGAAGGCTACGATTTCGGCTGAGGTGATATCTAACCCACGGTGGGGGATCGGAACTCAGATGGACAGGGCGAGAGTGTTCCTCAATACGTCGGAGGTTTTCGCCTGGACAGCCGTGGTGATCGCGCTCGGACTTGCATTCGACAGACTCATTGACGGCGCGGTTCAGAAGCGCGTATTCCGCTGGAAGTAGGGAAGGCATGGCGTCCTTGTGGAAGGGGATAGAATGGACGCGGAATTCAGTCTCAGGAACGTAAGCAAGTCATACGGCGACCTGAGTGTCCTTGCGGGACTGTCCTTGGATGTCCCCAAAGACCGGATAGTTGCCTTGCTGGGCCCATCGGGCTGTGGCAAGACCACTCTGCTCTCGGTGATCGCGGGGGTAGTTCCGACAGATTCAGGGCAGGTTCTGGGGCTTGCTGGCAAGGAGATGAGCTATCTGTTCCAGGAACCAAGGCTACTTGACTGGATGACTGTGGCGCAAAACGTCGCGTTCGTGCTCAAAGACAAGCTTGACCGGGAAGCCATAGGGCCCGAAGTAGAGATGTGGCTGGACCGCGTGGGTCTCAAGGGGTACGAAAAGATCTATCCGCGCCGCCTGAGCGGAGGCCAGCGGCAAAGGGTTGCCATGGCGCGGGCACTCGCCTATCCGTCAAGGATCCTGTTGATGGATGAGCCCTTCAAATCCTTGGACCTGGGACTCAAGCTTGACCTGATCCGTGACTTCCTTGCGCTCTGGACCGACGCACCTCGCACCGTGCTGTATGTGACGCACGATGTCCGTGAGGCGGTCCTGCTTGCGGACATCGTGCACGTTCTCTCAGACAAACCTACCGTTGTCCGGAGTACCCACGAGATCAACATACCTAGGCTAGAGAGGCCTATGGACAACATCGATGTCCTAAAGCTGGAACACGAGTTGACCCTGACGCTCCTAGCGGGGCGGTCATCCCCAGTGGGGCAACCTCCCCCTCAGCCCTGAACGCAAAGAAGATCCCAAAGAACGCCCCGATGAGCCTCAACATTTTCCCGTTCCCTGCATGTACTTGTTACTGACTGACCGTTCAGTCAGTAACGGGTGCCCCGCGGGCGCCGGTGGACGGGATACCATGGGCTTCAACTCCAGAATGGTCCAGCGGCATCCAGGCGCGGTCATTGCGATCATCGCAGCTCTGACCGTTGTTTTCTCCTTCGGTGCCACGAGGATCTCGGTCAAGTCGGGTGTGCGTGATTTCTTCTCGGAGACAGACCCTCTGGGCAGGACATTTGACGAGGTCAGTGAAGCGTTTGGGGGCTCGGACTACATAATGGTCGCCGTCCCGGGGAACGAGGTGTTCACCGTGGACGGCGTTGCGCTCTTCGACCGGGTCGCTCGGGAACTCGAGCAGGTTGAGAGGGTGGCGGAGGTCCGTTCCGTGACGGACATGGTTGAGGTGGCTGGCACGGACTTGGGTATCGAGGTCAAGCCGATTCTCGAGGGACTGCCCCGGGAGCAGGAGGAAGTCGAGGCCTTCCGCCGGAAGGTCCTGGCGAATCCGCAGTCCTCCGGAACCCTGGTATCGAGGGATGGGACCTACCTGTTGACCGTGGTTCAGCTCGCGCAAGGTGCCGACGACGGCAAGGTGGCAGAGGATGTGGAGGCATGTGTGGCCTCTGTCGCACCGGGCTTGACCGCGCACTTCGCTGGCACGCCCACCTTGATCCGCGCGGCCAATGACTACCTCAAGCTGGATCTTGCGAGGCTCTTTCCGCTCGTCTCCGCGATCGTCGTGGCGATACTCTACTAGAGTTTCCATGCGTGGGAAGCGGTTCTGCTCCCACTCGCATCCGTTCTGATCAGCACCATCTGGTCTCTGGGGTTGATGGGATTCCTGGGCGTGCCGATGACCCAGGTCACCGTGGTACTTCCTGTGCTGATGCTCAGTGTGGGCAGCGCCTACGGAATCCACATCATGCACCGGTATTACGAAGAGAGGGCATCAGGCCTGCCCGTCCGGGATGCGGTCGGGCGAACGATCGAGTTCGTGGGGATCCCGATTCTCCTCGCTGGCGTGACCACGGCGGCTGGCTTTGGGGCCAATGGCTTCAGCAGCATTCCCAGGATTCGCGAGTTCGGCCTGCTCGCTGCGTTCGGTGTTGGGTGCGCACTGGCGATCTCACTGTTATTCATCCCTTCAGGGCTGGTTCTGAGTAGGCGGGCTGCGCGCAGCCTTGCGTCCGGACGGGATTCTGAGCCGATGCCGGCATCCTTCGGGAGAGTGGGCAGGTTCGTGGCACGGAGGCGGTGGCTTGCAGCCGGTCTGACTTTCGCGGTTGTGGCGGTCTCTGTTGCGGGTCTTCCACGTTTGAGGATAGACACCAATTTCCTGAGTTTCTTTCCTGAGGCCAGTGCACCCAGGCAGGCGTTCGAGGTGGTCCGGTCCAAGTTCGGGGGCGTGGACACCATCCAGATAGTGCTTGAGGGGGACGTGCTGGAACCCAGAACACTTCGTGCCATGGACCGGGCCCAGCAGGAGTTCGAGCGAACGCCCGGGTTCGGCAGAGCCATATCCGTCGTAGATATCGTGAAGCAGACGTCCGTCGCGGTTAACGGCAATGACCCTGCTTTCGAGCGCATACCCGACACCAAGGAGGCCGTTGCCCAGTACCTTCTGCTCGTGTCGATGTCCGGGGATGTGGCATTGGAGCAGATGTTGACCATGGACAATCGACGCGCGCGGATCCAAGTGATGGTCGATGCGGCAGACTCCACTCGACGCCAGGACGTCCTGAGAAGGGCCAGGGACATTGTGTCGAAAACCTGACCTTTGAGGGAAAGGTCGAGATAAGCGGGATGCCCTTCCTTGAGCAGGGCATGGTAGACCTGATCGTGAGAGGGCAAGCCGCAAGCCTGGTCCTTGCCCTGGCAGCGGTCTTCGTGATCGTGTACTTGCTGCTCGGGCGGTCCCGGGACAGCGCACTCTGTCTGGTTCCCATCGCCCTGACAATCCTGGTGAACTTCGGGATGATGGGTTGGGCTGGGATCCCGTTTGACATCGTGACCGCTCTGGTGAGCAGCATCGCCGTAGGAATCGGGATCGACTACGGCATCCATGTGTACTCCCGGTTCCGCCAGGGAATGGGCCAGGGAATGTCGCCAGAGGCGGCCATGCATGCCACGATCGCCAACACCGGCCGGGCGATAATGACCAACGCCCTGGCTGTTACCGCCGGGTTCGCGGTCCTTCTCCTATCGGTTTTCCCCCCTTTGCGCCATTTCGGAGGGTTGGTTGCAGTGACAATGATCATATCCTCCATCGGCTCGCTCACCATTCTGCCGGCGCTCCTGCTTGCGGTGCGGAGAAAGGCTGTATCAGGAGGGGTTTGGGGTGCAGACCACGCAGAGTCAACCGGGTGACAAACGCGGCCCTATTCTCGACGCTGCTCAGCGTGTTTTCGCAGATAGGGGTTTCCACAACGCCACCGTCGATCTCATAGCAGACCATGCAGGCGTGGCAAAAGGCACTATCTACTTGTACTTCAAGAGCAAGCATGAACTGCTGGCGGCGTTGATCGAGGACCGAGTCTCAAGGCTCATCAACCTGATCAGACGGAGCGCCGAAGAGGGTCCAAGCGCGCTCGAGAGACTCAGGGCAATCGTAAGGGTGCACTTCGTGTTCTATGAGAACAACCAGGAGTTCATGGCGCTCCTATACGGCCAGCTTGGCCACATGGCCACCGAGCTCGAGGAGCGTGTGACTCGGGTGACTGAAGAGCTCACAGCCATTATCGAGAGTTCGTTCGCCTGCGGAATCGACGAAGGCGTGTTCCGTCCGGGAGATACCCGCCTGCTCACGTTCGGCCTTCAGGGAATGATCCACGCGGTGGCGTTCGAATGGATCATGGCCGGCAGCGTGGTACCTCCGGACGGAGTCGCTGAGGACGTATACCGGCTGTTCGTGGAAGGGGCGGCGGTTCGGGATGGGCAGGGCGAAGGACAAGACAGGAGGTAGTAACGGATGGAGGTGTCCAAAGGAAGGTTCAGCATGCGAGCCATCATCGGGACCCTGGCTGTCCTCGCCCTGGTTTTCGCAGTCACCCGCGAAGCAGTCCCTGCACCTACACCACAGGAGATTCTCGACAGTATCCAGGGCCAGGCGTCTCTCACGGGATCCAGCCGGGCTGTCATCGAGATGACAGTAGAGAAAGGTCGGCAAAGCAAGATCCAGAGGCTAGCGGTGTACCGCTCCGACGACGGTCGCGGCACCACGAAGCAATTTGTGGAGTTTCAGTCGCCTGCGGATGTGCGGGGTACCAAGTTCCTGAGTATAACCGCACCCGGCCAAGAAGACCAGATGTGGATCTATCTACCGGCAGTGGGTCGGGAACGGCGGATAGCGGGCAGCGCCGTGCAGGGCAAGTTCATGGGAACGGATTTCACCTACGAGGAGATAGCCGCAACCTCCGGAACGTGGTCCGGCTACAATCCCGAGCTCCGGCTGGACGAGCATGTCGACGGGCGTGACTGCTACTCCCTCGTACTCACTCCGAAGACCGAGACTGCCACTTATTCCTCAGTCAAGATGGCGGTCTGGAAAGAGGGAAGCCTTCCTATCAGGATAGAGTTCGAGAGCCGCGGGGCTAAGCCAACCAGGGTCATGAGCTTCCATGAGCTGGAGAAGAACGCCAGGGGAAAGTGGCAACCCAAGAGGATTGTGCTTCATGACACTGGGGCGGGGAGCGTCACCACGCTACGAATCCTGGAGACAAGCGACGACCCAGTCCCCGATGAAGTTTTCACCCTGCGCTACCTGCGCAAGTAGCAGGCAGGGCGCCCAAGATACAACGAAAGAGTGATGCCAGGTGCACACCAGGATCCGCCACCGAAAAGCCCTATGCGTGGCCATCTGTCTCGTCGCCGCGCTGTTGGCGCCCGCATCCCCCACCCTGGCCGCCCTGCCGGACTTCGGGGGGTCGGTCGGGTACGGGTTTCACTATCTGACCGACATCCGAGAAGTCGCCGCGAGTGGATTCGACGTTGACCTCTGGCTTTCGGGAGACACCGCGGTGCGCGTGTCGTACCGGATCCAGTTCAAGGCGGAGGCCGATTGCCGCCCTGAGCTTCAAGCCTCGCTCGAGCTGGGCCAGGCATACATAGACGCCCATATCGGGAACCTCGATCTTCGCCTGGGCAGGCAGGTGGTCAACTGGGGGACCGCCGATGGGGTCAACCCCACTTCGATCATAAACCCCAGAAGCCTGATGTCGTTTGTCGGCCTCAACCCGGCGAGCATTCCGGTCCCGGCCATCCTCGGGGCGTGCTACCTCCCCGGTGGCTCGGCGCTGACAGCCGTTCTGATTACGGACTTCGTCCCGGCACCTCTTCCTCCCGAGATCGTCCCGGTGACGCCAGACGGCGGCCCCGCCGGGGTCCTGGAACGGCTCGAGTTCGCGGCGCGAGCCGAGACAATGTTCCTCGGGCATAACGTGTACGCAGCCTACTTCAGGGGCTGGGACGATTATCCCGCGGCGTGGCTTTCACCAACCTTGCCGGGGAGTCTCCCGCAGCCGCGTGCCAGATACCGTCGGGTCCACCAGTTTGGGCTAGCCACCGCTGGGACGGTCGGAGGGGCGGCCGTGTGGTTCGAGGGGGCGGTTACGGTCCCGGACCATGTGGACGAGCTGGAGACGGCTCCGAACCTTCCAATGTCATCCAATGATCCAGCATGCCAGGTGGTCGTGGGCGTCGACTACACCTTCCCACGGGGCACGTTCGCCTCGATGCAACTGGTGTGCACGAAGGCCGGGTCCCTGCTGAGCCCGTATTCTGACCCCGGGACGGACCCGGGGCCGAAAACCTATGCTGTGGTGGACGTGCGGTTCTCCCTCTCGGATCGGCATACTGCGGAATTCATCGGGTTCGCTGACCTCGCCGGGAGAGGAGTTGTTCTCATTCCCAGCTGCAGCGTTGAACTGGTCTCCGCGATCCGGGCGACTCTCGGAGCAGTCTCCGTGTTCGGTGAGCACGGG
>JANLFS010000042.1:0-6357 GCA_024655925.1 Bacillota bacterium
TCGATGAGCTGATCAAGTTGACCATCACTTCCTCCAGGCCTGACGTCGGATACTCGATTCTCCCCAAGGGTGCGCTGATCCGCGTGGAGTTCGCATCCCCGGTCAGTTCCGTCAAATCGCGTCCGGGTGACCTCGTGACGATACGCGTGACGGAGGACGTCGTATCCGAGGGCAGGTTGGTGGTTCCGAAAGGGTCCATTCTCACGGCGAAGGTAACCGACACAGTCCGCCCGTCCAGACTGGGCGTGAGAGCCAAGGTGGATATGGAGCTTGGCTACCTCGAGGGAATGGACTCGGCACCCGTGGTCCTCGGTGTGGACCAGGCAGCGGTCGGGGCGAACACAGGCATCACCATGGCCACCGGTGACACGCTCAGGAGATTCTCGGTGCTTGGCAAGTCAAATGTCCTTGGTCAGAGTGATGAGGTGGAGATCGCCCCAGGGACAGAGTTCTTCCTTTCTGTGATGCAATCTGCGAAGATCCTCGGCCTTTCGGTGCCCGCGGGCAGGTAGTGGCCCCAGAGACCTGAGGGCGGGAGCACATTGAGCAGTGTGAGGGCTGGAGCCTTGGGCCATGAGGCGCCTGGGGCACCAGCCCTCCGCGCTTTCGGCACACGAGCCCTTGAGCATCAGCGGGAAGAGCATTGATGGGGGAGCATGGGCAGGGTGATTGACCCCACTGGAAGTTGGTGGTATATTGGTTCTGAGTTCGGGCACATACCGGGGAGGTAGTCATCTTGAGCAGCAGAAAGCTATTCACGTCCGAATCCGTCACTGAAGGACACCCCGACAAAATCTGCGACCAGATCTCCGACGCGATCCTTGACGCCATCATCGCGCTGGACCCTTTCGCCCGGGTGGCGTGTGAAACGGCTGCGACCAAAGGCCTGATCGCTGTGATGGGCGAGTTCAGCTGCGATTGTTACGTCCATATCCCCACGATCGTCCGTGACACCGTTCGGGAGATCGGGTACACCCGGGCGAAGTATGGGTTCGACGGCGACACTTGTGCCGTGGTGCAGTCCATTGACGAGCAGTCTCCAGATATCGGTCAGGGAGTCAGCGACGCTCTCGAGGCGAGAGAGGCGAGATCAGGGGTTCTTGCAGGCGATGTGAGTGAGTTCGACGTTATCGGCGCCGGGGATCAAGGGATGATGTTTGGATACGCCTCGGATGAGACCCCTGAGTACATGCCCATGCCAATAATGCTCGCGCACAAGCTTGCGAGAAGACTCGCCACCGTCCGTAAGGAGGGGATCTTGGACTACCTGCGCCCTGATGGGAAGACCCAGGTTACCGTAGAGTACGACGGCGAGAAGCCAGTCCGAGTCGACACTGTGCTAGTCTCCGCGCAACACGCTCCTGAAGTCTCGCAGGAACAGATCAAGGATGACATCCTGCAGCAGGTGGTCGCAGCAGTGATCCCAGCGGAACTCATGGACTCCAGGACCCGCTTCCTTGTCAACCCCACAGGACGATTCGTCTTCGGAGGCCCCGGGGCCGATTCGGGCCTTACTGGCCGCAAGATCATAGTCGACACTTATGGCGGCATGGCGAGGCACGGCGGGGGCGCCTTCTCAGGAAAGGACCCAACCAAGGTGGACCGGTCTGGGGCCTACGCTGTCAGGCACGTGGCCAAGAACGTTGTTGCGGCGGGCCTCGCGTCCCGGTGTGAGGTGCAGGTTGCCTACGCTATCGGAGTTGCACGGCCTGTCTCCATCAGAGTGGATACCTTCGGCACAGGGGAGATTCCAGATCCACGTATCGAGAGGATAATCAGAGACCTGTTCGACTTGCGACCTGGCGCGATAATACGGAGGTTCGGCCTGAGAAGGCCCATATACAAACAGGTCGCGACGTACGGGCATTTCGGCCGCACAGATCTGGATCTCCCCTGGGAGACTCTGGACATGGTGGAGGCGATAAGGGCACACGTCTAGCCGGAGGCGGTGATCTCGTTGGACCGGGTGGAAGGCGTAATAGAGCGCGTGACCTACAGGGACGAGAACAGCCTCTTCACCGTTGCCAGAATCAAGCAAGACGACGGCCAGGTGGTCACGGCCGTTGGGCCGTTTCCAACAGCGTCACCGGGTCAAGCGGTCAGGGCCAGCGGGACCTGGGTCACTCACAAGGACTATGGGAACCAACTCCGTGTGGATCACGTTGAGACGATCGCCCCGGTGACCTTGGTTGGAATAGAGAAGTACCTGGGCTCCGGTCTCATATACGGCATCGGGCCTGTCACTGCCCGGAGACTCGTCAGGCAGTTTGGACTTGATACCCTCGATGTCATCGAGAAAAACCCCGAGGCGCTCACTGATGTCCCGGGCATCGGCCCCAAGAAGGCAGAGCGGCTCATCCGGGCGCTGGAAGAACACAGGGCAGTACAGAAGGTAATGGTGTTCCTCCAGTCCCACGGGGTCAGTCCCAGTTTTGCTGTCAAGATATACCGTCATTACGGCGAGGCCGCCGTGGATATCGTCAGCCGTAACCCTTACCGACTGGCAGACGATATCTACGGCATTGGGTTCAAGACCGCTGACAAGATTGCCCGCGACGTCGGAATTGAGAAGGACTCTCCTCACCGGGTTAGGGCGGGAGTAAAGTACTGGCTGGCGGAGGCGTCTGACGAAGGCCACTGCTATGTGGAGCTGGAGCAATTCATCTCAGAAGTCGGACCCCGACTCGATGTTGAGGACTCGCTGGTCCGGTCGAGCATAGCTTCGTTGATGGACGAGGGTGAGGTCTTCCTGGAGGACGGCAACCGGCTGTATCTGGCCCCGTTTTACCACAGCGAGCGGGGAGTGGCGAGGGCCCTGGCCGAGCTGGTCAGTGCAAGAATGTGGGCACTGGACGGGATCACCCAGGCAGAACTGGATGAGGCGCAGGCAAGGGCAGGCATTACCCTGGATGAACGGCAGAGGCAAGCTGTGTGCGCTGCGTTCCAGTCGGGTGTTCTTGTGCTGACAGGGGGTCCCGGGACAGGCAAGACCACGACCCTCAAGCTGATGATAGGCCTTTTCGAGATGCGCAACCTCAAGGTGCTGCTGGCTGCCCCCACCGGGAGGGCCGCGAAGCGGCTCTCTCAGGCGACGGGCAGGCCTGCACGCACCTTGCACAGGCTTCTTGAGTTCGGGCCAGCGGAGGAAGGGTGGAGGTTCGGCCGGGGGGTGTCGAGTCCTCTGGAGTGCGACGCTATCATCGTGGATGAGATGTCCATGGTCGACATTCTGCTGATGTACCATCTCTTGAAGGCCATAAAGCCAGGGACCAGGCTCATCCTCGTGGGAGACGCAGACCAGCTTCCGCCGGTAGGCGCTGGGAACGTCTTGAGCGACATAATCCGCTCGGGTGCAGTGGAGACCGTGGTCCTGGACCGCATTTTCCGCCAGCCCACAGGCAGCATGATCGTCGTGAACGCACACAGGATCAACCGCGGAGAGATGCCCCTCTTCCGGGGGGCCACCGACTTCTTCCTGGTGGAGGAGGAGGACCCCGAGCAGGTCGCCAGGACGGTCGTGGATACGGTGTCCAGAAGACTCCCGGGCTACCTGAAGTGCGACCCAATCGATGATATACAGGTGCTCAGCCCGATGAGGCGCACAGCGACGGGGGTCGACAACCTCAACAGGCTTCTTCGGGATGCGTTGAACCCCGCTAGATCAGGGGCATCCGAGATCCAGTTCGGGTCCCTCGTGTTCCGCCGCGGTGACAAGGTGATGCAGGTCCGCAACAACTACGACAGGCGCGTGTGGAACGGGGACATGGGGAGGATCGTCAGGGTCGACTCGGAGGAAGGCGAAGTGACCGTGAGATTCCCCGAAGCGGATGGGGAGCGAGATGTAGTCTACTGCCAGCACGATCTGGACGAGCTCGTCCTGTCCTATTGCGTGTCCATCCACAAGAGCCAGGGGAGCGAGTATCCTGCAGTTGTGGTGCCTATCACCACCCAGCACTACGTGATGCTCCAGCGGAACCTTCTGTACACTGCAGTGACGAGGGCGAGACGCATGGTGGTCATCATTGGAACGAAGCGCGCCCTCGGAATAGCGGTCAGGAACGCTGAGATTTCCCAGAGACGCACCTGGGTTGCGCAGCGGCTGAACGAGGCTGCCTCAATGCGGGTGGGGTGAGAGGGAGGCTCCCCGCCTGAGCTAACCTGGGTGATTATTCCGCGACGCGCAGGTAGGATCCGGATATATGAAGAAATGGCACACCGACCCATCCACAGGAGGTGTGCTCTTTTTTGGCAGACATGTTCTGTGTCTACTTGGCCGTAGGCGAGCGCCGGACTACAGTGGGGTTTTCCGACTCGCCGGAGGCGGTATGGCATTTCCTGAACTCGCGCACCCCTCACGAAGTGATCATACTTACTCCTCCGGTTCCCGTGGCCATAGCGGATGTAGCTGCCCGGGAGGCCTCCCGGGCAGCGGCCGGACGGCGTGGCAGGGAGGGTGTGTCGGGACACAGTGTGCTTGCAGCCCGGCTCTCTAGAGTCGCCAGGGCAGTGTTGCGCGCTCTTGGGTGCCGGGGTGGGTTCCTGCCAAGACCGTTCCTGCTTGCGAGCCCCACGGAACTCGACAAGTGCCGCTCACTCGTCTTGCCACATCCTTCAGTTGTGCGGGAGGCGGCAGCATCTCTCGCCGGAAGGGTCCTCCTCGGGTCCGAGGCTTCCAGGGCACTTGAATCCTCTGGTCTCTCATCGATCCTCGGAGTTCGAGCGGTACTGAGGGCACTATGCCTGGAAGGTCTCGCGACTCTCAGGCCCAGTGTGGAGATCGGGCCTTGGGGGGAGCGCGTGTGCATCCGATGCGGCAGCGTGGGGCCTTTTGTCACTACTTCGTGTGCGAGCTGTGGGCGGGACAGGTGTGTTGCATGCGTGGAGTGCCGCGCCCTTGGTGTGTCCCGCGAATGCGAGCCGCTATACATCTTCCATGACCCACCCAACGAGGGCGGGGTCTGCGGCGGTGGCGGCAGATACGGACGCGAAGGTCTGCATTCGAATGCGCTGGCGACGGGTTCCTCAGACGGGGTGTTCGGCATGAACGTACAAGGCTTGACGCTTCCTCACCCACTGACCCCGGCCCAGGCCGCGGCCTCCCATACCCTGGCGGAGTGGGTTGAGAAACGCGCCGGGCGTCAGTTCCTGGTGTGGGCGGCGTGTGGGGCAGGGAAGACTGAAGTCTCGTTCGAGGCTATTGATGTTGCTCTGCGCCGGGGGGCCCGAGTGATGTTTGCGGCGCCGAGGCGAGATGTCGTGATCGAGCTTCAACCCAGGATATCTGGGGCATTCCGGGGTCGGGCTGTGGCGGCCTTTTATGGAGGTGCGCCCCCGGGGGACGCCAGGGCTGATGTTGTTCTCCTCACCACTCACCAGGCGGTCAGGTTCCACCATCGGTTCGATCTAGCCGTCCTTGACGAAGCCGACGCCTACCCGTATTTCGGCTCCGAGATCCTCACCCGGGCGGTCGAAAGGGCAGTCAAGCCCGGAGGGCAGATGGTGCTCATGACGGCGACACCCCCACCAGAGTATGTGGCCAGGGTGAGGTCTGGGGACCTCCCATGTGTCAGAATCTCTGCGCGTCACCACGGTCACCCCCTCCCTGTTCCCTGTGTCGTACAAGTGCGGGGCATTGACCTCCCAGAGCAGGTGGCATCGCTCATCTCTCCGTCACTCCGAAGCGGCGGCCGCGTCATCGTGTTCGTACCCCGGCGCGATCAGGCGCCAGACCTGGCAGCTGCGCTCAGACGTGCAATTCCCGGGTCGCGAGTGGAATGGGTTCATGCTCAGGACCCGGACCGTGGTCGCAAACTGAGTCTCCTGGTGACAGGGGAGTGCGACGTCCTTGTGGCGACATCCGTCATGGAGCGGGGGGTGACGGTGGACGGGGTGGACGTAGTCGTCACCGAGGCGGACTCGAGTGGAGTCTTTGACTCAAGGGCCTTGATCCAGATGGCAGGGCGCGCAGGCCGGACGCGGGCGCATCCAACAGGGAAGGTGTGGTTCATATGCCAGGCGGTGAACTCAGAGATCGGGGCAGCGGTGCAACAGATCCGGGAGATGAACGAGGACGCCAGGTCGAGAGGACTCCTCGACGGAAGCACGAAATGAGGGGATTGGGCTTCTCAACTCTCGTCGCGGCCGGCCGGGCCCTGGCGGACATGGTGTTTGGGGAGTCCACTTCCTGCCCTGTCTGCGGCAGGGTATCGCGCCCGGGTGAGCTGTGCCGGGCGTGCGTGGCCAGAATTCCTGTGGTGACGCCGCCGGTCTGCCGCATCTGCGGAGTCCCCCTCAGGCTCGAGGGTGCGAAACGAGGTGAGTGCGTGGTCTGCGCGCGCGGGGGGCGGTACTTCAAGC
>JANLFS010000042.1:6367-14488 GCA_024655925.1 Bacillota bacterium
AGCTCGCCAGGGCCGCTGCGATCTACGAGGGGGCGGCCAGGGACTACGTGCACGATCTCAAGTACCGCGGGAAGGTCGAGCTGGCAGCACCCCTCGGGAGACTGATGGCGATCTGCGCCGGAAGGGCCCGTGGCGCGCTGGCGTGTGACGCTGTAGTCCCCGTGCCCCTGCACCCGGCGAAGGTTCTCCGCAGGGGATATAACCAGGCTGAGTTGCTCGCATACGAAGTCGGAAAGGCGCTCGGAGTGCCAGCCCAACCTGAATGCCTTGTGCGCACAGTAGACACCCCTGCCCAGGCCGGGCTCGAACGCGACGCAAGGCGCCGCAATGCACTCCGAGCCTTCCAGGCGGGTGTACCGGCCCGGGTGGCGGGAAGGTCCGTCCTTCTCATCGATGACGTGCTGACGTCGGGCGGGACTGCTGATGGGTGTGCCCGTGCGCTGCTGCGTGTGGGTGCCAAAGACGTAGTAGTGGTCACATTTGCCGTCTCTGTGGCGGACGGCCGGGACTGGCTGTCCCGTTAGATGATTCCGCGTTGCAGGAGGGATGTGGCAGGTATATAATCGGAGCAGAATTCCCGGAGAGGTTTATCCCGGCTGAAGTGGGGGCCTATGGTGGTAGACTTAGTCAAGGTGCTCGTAGTCCTCATTCTTGTTCTCGTCCTTCTCTCACGCAAGCTGAACCTCGGAGCGGTCATGGTGCTGGCAGGCGCCTTACTGGGTGTCCTGTTCGGTTTCGGTCCTGGCAGAATTGCTACTGTCGCGTTTCGCTCCGTAACGTCTCAGTCCACCTTCAACATCCTGGCCGCGATGGTCTTCGTCGTGTTTCTCGAGGCGCTCATGGACCATGGGCGGATGCTGGAGCGCGTGATTTCCTCCCTAGGGGTGCTCGTCCGAGACCGGAGAATCACCATGGCGGTTTTGCCTGCCTTCATCGGCCTCTTGCCGTCCGCCGGAGGTGCCCTCATATCCTGCCCCATGGTGGAAGGCACGTCCCGGGACATGGAACTCTCCCCTGAACGAAAGGCGGTAGCCAATTTCTGGTTCAGGCACATAATGGAGTACGCGGTTCCGGTGTACCCCGCCATGTTTCTGGCCTCCGAGATTCTTGGCGTGCCTGTGAGAACGCTCATGCTTGCCATGCTTCCCCTCGCTGTTATCTCCTCGGTCGTAATCATACCAACTGTTTACCGGGGAGTGCCCCGGTCAGCTGCATTGCAGCCGAGGACCGACGGTGTGAGCACAGGCACCGCCCTGGCGGGCCTACTTGTGGGAGTCAGCCCTGTCCTGTTTGCCCTCTTCTTCGTGGTGGGGTTGGGGTGGCACATGTCCGCCGGATCGGCCATAGCGTGTGCGGTCCTTCTTCCGGTAGTGAGGCCGAGTTGGGCGGACTTGCGACGGATGATAGCAAAGGCCTTGTCTCCCCGAATCGGCCTGCTGGTGCTGGGGATCATGTTCTTCAAAGATATGTTGGCTGCCACGAGCGCGGTGGATGGCATTACCTCGTTTCTGCTGGCGTCCGGCGCTCCCACCCTCCTCATCGTGATCGTGCTTCCGATCTTGATCGGGTTTCTCACGGGATTGTCATCTGCCTTTGTCGGGGTGGCGTTCCCCATAATTGCTGGTCTCGTCGGTGCCGGGGGAGGGCCCGACATCCGCCTTGCGGCCGTGGCCTACGTGTCGGGTATAGCCGGCATGAAATTCACACCGATGCATCTGTGCCTCGTTCTCACCGTGGAGTACTTCAAGGCGGACTTCGCGCGTGTGGTCCGCATGATGCTGTGCCCCGAGGCCTTGATAGTCACGGCCAGCGTCCTCCTGTACATCACTCTTTAGACCATGCTACGCAATCAAAACGGAGGTATCGTCGTGAACACCGAAAAACCGTGGCACTCGATGCCCCCGGGCCAGGTCCTGGTGGAACTCGGCGCGTCACGTGAATCTGGCCTTTCTGAGGAAGAGGCCGAGCAGAGACTGAAAAGATACGGTCCGAACACCCTATCGGAAGCTTCGGGTCGCACGCTACTCCAACAGTTTGTGGCGCAGTTCCGCGAGTTTCTCGTGATCCTGCTGCTCGTTGCGGCCGGGGTGTCTGCGCTGGTTGGGGAATTGGATGATGCCATCGTCATCGCCTTCATCGTAGTCGTCAATGCAGTCCTGGGAGTCGTTCAGGAGCGGCGCGCAGAGAGCGCACTCGGGGCGCTGCGGAAGATGGCTTCCCCGAAGGCTCGGGTTCTGAGGTCGGGCGAGGTCCGCATGGTGGATGCTTCCATGCTCGTCCCGGGAGACGTCATCATGATAGACGCAGGAGACAGCGTTCCGGCAGATGCAAGGCTCATTGAGACTGCCTTGCTCAAGGTGGACGAGGCATCTCTTACAGGTGAGTCTGTGCCTGTGGAACAGAACGCTTCCGCCGTGCTCCCCGTGAATGCACCGCTCGGAGACCGGGTCAATTGTGTGTTCATGGGCAGTTCCGCCACCTACGGGCGGGGCGTTGCCGTGGTTGTGGCGACAGGGATGTCCACTGAGATGGGCAAAATCGCGGCTTTCCTCCAACAGGAGGAGGACCGGACGACCCCGCTGCAGCAGAGACTTGAGTACCTCGGCAAGAGACTGGGCATCGTGGCAGTTCTCTTGTGTATCGGCGTCTTCATCGCGGGTGTCCTGCGTGGGGAGGAAGTGTTCGACATGTTCCTCACTGCGGTGAGTCTTGCAGTCGCCGCGATCCCCGAGGGGCTTCCCGCGATCGTCACGATAGTCCTTGCCCTCGGGGTGCAACGCATGGCGGCAAGGAACGCAATCATCCGGCGCCTGCCCGCGGTGGAGACTCTGGGCAGCGCGAGCGTTGTGTGTTCTGACAAGACCGGGACCCTGACCACGAACCAGATGACTGTGAAGCGGATGTACGTTCCCGGCCGGACCATCGAAATCACAGGAGATGGGTATTCCCCAGATGGTGCGCTGATCGAGAATGGGCAGCGGGTTGATGCGCGATCTGACCCTGCGGTGATGAGGACCCTGACCTGCGCTGTGCTGTGCAATGACGCGAGAGTGAGGTCGGTCAGTGTGAAGGGCTCGGCCGGCGCGGTGACGACCCGGGCGAGTCTCGAGATGGTCGGTGACCCTACTGAGGGTGCGCTGGTGGTGGCAGGGCTGAAGGCAGGAGTCGACAAGATCCAACTCGCGAAATGGGCTCCGCGCATATCTGAGCTGCCTTTCGAGTCGGAGCGGAAGCGGATGACCACCATTCACCGGACGGACGATACCTACCTCTGTTGCACAAAAGGAGCTCCCGACGAGCTTCTCAAGGTATGCACCCATGCCTTCGACGGAACGGCCGTGGTGCCGCTTTCCGACGCCCTCCGTGCCGAGATCCAGGGCGCGAACGTGAGGATGGCTGACGCGGCGCTCCGAGTGCTCGGGATGGCCCAGAAGGAACTCACTGCGCTTCCAGACACTGTGTCGGTCGAGACCGTTGAGGACGGTATGGTCTTCCTCGGGCTTGTGGGCATGCAGGATCCTCCTCGTCCCGAGGCCCGCGATTCCGTGGCAGAATGCTTCGGCGCCGGGATCACACCGGTCATGATCACTGGGGATCACAAGGCCACCGCCGTGGCAATTGCGCGAGATGTCGGGATCCTGACTCCCGATTCCGTGGCCTTGACCGGGGCCGAACTCGCCCGCATGTCCGATCGCGAACTCGATGAGGCGGTCGAGAAGATAAGGGTCTATGCCAGGGTGGCTCCCGAGCACAAGGTGCGGATAGTGGATGCCTGGAAGAGAGCTGGGCATGTCGTGGCGATGACCGGCGATGGGGTGAATGATGCCCCGGCCCTCAAGCGTGCTGACATCGGGGCAGCCATGGGCATCACCGGCACGGATGTGGCAAAGGGCGCCGCGGACATGATCCTGACGGACGACAACTTCGCCACTATCGTTGCGGCTGTCCGGGAAGGCAGGGTCATCTTCGACAACATAAAGAAAGCGGTGCAGTACCTTCTGTCATGCAACGTGGGGGAGATAATCCTGATCTTTGCCGCGATCCTCATGGGCCTTCCGAGGCCTCTTCTGCCAATACAGATCCTCTGGCTGAACCTGGTTACCGACAGCCTTCCCGCCCTCGCCCTCGGCGTTGACCCCCCTTCAAGGCATCTCATGCAACGTAAGCCGCGGGACCGCAACGCTGCGGTAATCGGTCCAGTTGCTGTCAGGAGGATGCTGATCTACGGACTATCCGTTGCCGCGGTGAGCCTTGTATCGTTCGCGATGGGCCTCGGGTGGCCGGGACCGATGGACACTTCTGCCGAGAACCTTCTGGTTGCCAGGACCATGTGTCTGATGACCATGAGCTTCGCACAGCTCGTCCATGCGTTCAACTTCCGGTCCTACATCGATTCCGCGTTCAGGGTGGGCATCTTCAGGAACCGCCATCTTGTGGCGTCAGTCCTCATATCCGGTTCGCTCCAGCTCGCGATCGTCTACATTCCTTTCTTGCAGGGGTTCTTCGACGTCACCGCGGTTCAGGGCTTGAAGTTCTTGGACGTCCTCCTGCTTTCCATGGTCTTGCTGGCTGTCGGGGAAGTGCTGAAGTGGGTCGGAAGGCTAAGGGGCGAGCAGGCAGACTGACCGCCGGGCTGAGTGAGTATGTGCGCCCGCTCCACGAAGGATTTTCGCGAGGGAGGGGGAAGTACTAGAGTGACTCGCCGGGCAGGCACAATGACATCAGAAGGGGCTGATGTGAGTGGAGATCACGGTAAAAGGGCGAAACCTCGTGGTCACGGATGCTCTTAGGGCCTACGCGGAGAAGAAACTCGCCAAGATCGAGAAATTCTTCGAGCGCGGCATCATCGACTCTCAAGTCTCCATGGGGATTGAGCGCGGGATGCACGATGTGGACATCACGATCCAAGTCGACGGCCTGCTGCTTCGGGGCGAGGAGACCACGCCAGATATGTACGCATCCATCGACGGTGCAATTGACAACATCGAAAGGCAGATCCGCAAGTACAAGACGAAGATCAACCGGAAACTCAGGCAGATGGGTGATAACCTGGTGGAGTCCGCCGTCGGCCCCGTCGAACCGGCCGAAGCGGAGGCGTTCGAGCCGAAGGTGGTCAAGACCAAGCGGTTCGCGATCAAGCCCATGTCCGTCGAGGAGGCCATCATGCAGATGGAGCTCCTCGGGCACGACTTCTTCGTGTTCTCCAACGCCAATACCGAGGATGTGAACGTGGTCTACAGGCGCAAGGACGGCAACTACGGGCTGATCGAGCCGGAGTTCTGAAGACTCGCAGAGGCGACTGCGGCGGGGGCGGGGCGCGGAGGGCGCTCCCGTCCCCGCCTATCAACGTAGTGGATGTGGCAGGGGAAGGAGTGTGTTGGTGGTGCTGACCGCGATCGTGTTCGAGGGCGGGCCTTACACCGGGCCTGTCGAGACTTGGGTCGCTCGAGTCCGGGAGGAGATGACCATCGCCCTCCTCGCTAGACTCTCTGCGTCGGGCAACTTCGATCCGGTAGTCCTCTGCACAGATCGGCCTCACCTTGGCCGGCGGGCGGAACAGGAGACTGGCGCGATCTCCGAGGTGTCCGATGCCTCGTCCGGCTTCCACTTCGGGAGAAGGCTCCAAGAAGCGGTCCATACCCACGCACCTCGTGGGTTCATCTATCTGAGTGGTGGGAGCGGGCAGCTCATGACCGCGGCGGAGGTCCAATCATTCGCCCAGGCCATCCACGATAACCCTGAGTCCATGGTGGCCAACAACATCTACTCGGCGGACATGTTCGGGACGCTGAACGTTCGAGCTGTCCTCGACCCAAGCCTTCCGGACCAGGACAACTCAGTGCCCATGGTGGTCGCGGCCGAATCCGGCGTTCACTTGGTCCCACTTGCTCCGACCCTGGGCACTGGTTTCGATGTGGACACCCCAACCGACGTCCTCATACTATCCGAGTTTCCGAAGTTAGACCCGAGGATCAGAGCCGCAGCCGCGTGGGAACCCGCCTGCCTCGCCCGGGACCGGCTCAAGCGAGCGCAGGCGATACTCGCGGGGGAGCTGACTGAGATTGCGCTGATCGGGCGGGTTCCGCCCTCCACGGTGGCGGCACTGAACGAGCAGACCAGGTGCAGGCTGAGAGTGTTCTCGGAGGAACGGGGCATGAGGTCGTTCGGCCGGGACAGGCCAGGCATCGCACGTAGCCTGATCGGCAGGTTCGTTGAGGCAGCGGGGGCGCGCGAGTTCTTCGGTCACTTATCCTGGTGCGCGCAGGCGGTGTTCATCGACACGAGGGTGATCTTCGCGCACATGGGCGCGGTTCTTGGGCAGGAGGAGAGGTTCGCGTCAGACCTTTTCATGGACGAGAGAATCGGCGACCGAGGCGCAGCGGAGTTTGTCAGGGAGGCCCGGGAGGCAGAGATCCCAGTGATCCTGGGTGGGCACTCTCTGGTGTCCGCCGGGGTGAGGGTCGTGGCCGGGCTCGCGGGGATGAGAGCTGCGTGGTGACGGCACCGCTTGCGTCACAACCCTTGCGTCGAGTTTACCAATGTGATAACTTGTGGTATAATCCGAACGGACATTTACACTGGGGATGAAGCCCCCCTGGATGTTGGGTCCGAAAGGCTGCTGGCTGATGGCTTCTATGGCTGGTCGATGTCGACGCCGTAGAGGCCCGTTTTGTTCAGTGCCGCGATGGAGGTGACACTGTTGGCGGGCCTTGATTCCATAGAGACTCTTCCGATCCTGGAGGCTTTCGAGGCCTCAAAAGAGTGCCCCATCTGCACACTGCAGGAGAGAGACGAGCAATGGACGGTCGAGAGCTACCTCCGGGAGTCTGTTATGGACCCTCGCGCCAGGTCCGAGCTAGAGGCGGCCGGGATATGCAGGAGACACGCTGATATGCTTCTGGTGTCCCGGGACATGCTGGGGACGGCCATTACCCTTGGATCCATACTCCGCGCATGGGTCGATGGGCAGCGGCTCATGGAGCGTGAGGGTGCTGGAGAGAAGGGCGATGACGGCCGGGCCGGGATCGCCTCAGTTCTCAGATCGCGGTCGCGAGCGGGCCGGCTCCGGGGCGGTGCACGGTCGGAGGGCTCGTGCTGGTTTTGTCGGAGCATGAGGGCCCAGGTCGAGCGAAGGGTCACAACGTTGTTGGACCTATACTCCAGAAGCCCGGAGTTCCGCGGAATCCTTGCCGGTTCCAGTGGGCTGTGCATCCCACATGCGAGACTGATTTCTCGCTGGGCCCGGGCGCTCCTCCGGCAGGAAGAACAGGCGGAGATCATGGAGAGTCTTGAACGCGTCGTCACGCGCAGGGCGAAGGATTTAATGGCCAAGCTGGACTGGTTCATCACCAAGCACGACTACCGGTACGCCGACCACCCGTGGAATGACTCCGAAGACGGCCCCGGCGAGGTCGCGCGGTTTCTGCTCGGCCGGTCGGGCATGGCGGAGTTGGAGGTGCACTGATGAGCGCAACTGGCTTTGTTCTACTGCTCGGCGTCGTCAGCCTGTTGGCCGACATGACTTACGAGGGTGCCCGCAGCGCTACAGGACAATTCCTCGCGGTCCTTGGAGCGAGTGGAGCGGCCGTTGGCATCGTGGCTGGTTTGGGGGAGTTGGTCGGGTACGCGCTGCGTCTTGTGTTTGGGTACATAAGCGACCGGACGCGCAAGTACTGGACAATCACGCTCGCCGGGTACGCGATGAACCTCATTGCGGTTCCCCTTCTTGCCCTAGCCGGGCGGTGGGAAGTCGCGGCCGCGTTGATGATCGCGGAGCGTCTTGGGAAGGCTGTGCGGACACCAGCCCGAAGGCCCAAGGACCGCCCCCACCTGGTCGAGGGCCTTTGGTCGTAGCGGCAGTCCTGTACCGCCAGGGTGGCTACAGGTGGGCGTTCACTGTCCTTCTCATCCCGGCGCTTGGTGCGCTGGGTACACTTCTCGTGGCACGTCACCTCTACCCCTCCCCCAGTAGCCTGGAGGCCCAGTCTGCCACGGTAGATTCACGGGGTCTGCCCCGGGCATTCTGGATCTACCTCGGCGCGGTCGCCCTGATTGCCGCCGGCTACGCGGATTTTCCCTTGATAGCCTATCACTTAAAGAGAACAGCTGTCGCCGGCGAGG
>JANLFS010000042.1:14498-18124 GCA_024655925.1 Bacillota bacterium
TACGCGGTGGCCATGGGCGTGGACGCCGTGGCCGCATTGGTGTTTGGGCGCTTGTTCGACCGGATGGGGATCGCGGTTCTCGTCCTTGCAGCGGCCGTATCTTCAGTATTCGCGCCCCTTGTCTTCCTGGGTGGGGGCACTCTGCCTTTGGTCGGGCTCGTCTTGTGGGGGGTCGGTATGGGGGCGCACGAATCCATCCTGAGGGCGGCCGTGGCCCAAATGGCGCCGGCTGGCCGCCGAGGCTCTGCCTACGGGGTGTTCAACGCGGCCTACGGAGTCGCATGGTTTGCGGGAAGCGCGACTCTGGGCGCGCTCTACGATGTCTCTCTACCCGCGGTCGCGGCGGTCTCAGCCTCTCTCCAGGTATTGGCGATTCCCGTTATTCTGGTTGCCGCACGGGCCCACACGTGCACTGCGCGTTGAGAGCCTGAAGATGCATGTGCCATCCGTGCACTTGGTAACACTGCGGTGGCCAACTTTCTTGAGGGGCCATGGTCACCGGGTTCGTCGCAGCCGCCATGATGGCCGATGCCTCAAAGGCGCTATTCTGGTAGGGTGCACGTGGAGTGAGCCCGGGGACGAGAGCGGGAAATGCCACTCTAGCTGGGGCGGAACCCGACGGACCCTGGGTTTTCGTCTTGTGCCAGCACCTTGTGGATGGTATAATCAGTTGTCGGCGATCACCAAGCGAGGTGCTGCAAGGTGCTAGGTCTCTTCAAACGGATGTTCGATTCGAATTCCAGGGAAATAAAGGACATGCAAGCCACGGTGGATGCGGTCAACGCGCTCGCGCCCGAGGCCTCGCGCGCCTCCGACGGCGAGCTGGCCGCACGTACCGGTGTCTTCCGCGAGCGGCTGGAACACGGGGAGCCCCTCGATCAGATACTGCCCGAAGCCTTCGCCATCGCCCGGGAAGTCGCGAAGCGCACCATCGGGCTCTATCCATATGATGTTCAGATCATGGGGGCGATTGTTCTCCACCGGGGCAAGATCGCGGAGATGAAGACTGGCGAAGGCAAGACTCTTGTCGCGACGCTGCCGACCTACCTGAACGCCCTCAGCGGGCAGGGCGTCCACATCGTCACCGTCAACGACTACCTTGCCCGGCGCGACGCGGAGTGGATGGGCCCCATATACCGGGCCTTGGGCCTTTCGGTTGGTGTGATCGTGCACGATCTCAGCGGACCGGCTAGGCGCGAGGCTTACTTGGCCGACGTGACCTATGGGACCAACAACGAGTTCGGCTTCGACTACCTCCGCGACAACATGGTCACCTCCCTCGAGCAGATGGTGCAGAGAGGGCACCACTATGCCATCGTTGACGAAGTTGACTCGATTCTCATCGACGAGGCCCGGACTCCCCTCATTATCTCCGGGCAGGCTGAGGAGTCAACCGACAAGTACTTCCTGTTCGCGGGGATCGCGTCTGGCCTGCGGGAGGAAGAGGATTATACGGTTGATGAGAAAGCTCATACAGTCGCGCTGACAGAGAACGGTGTGGCCCGTGTCGAGAAGTGGATCGGAATCGAAAACCTCTATGACGAGGAACACATCGAACTGACTCATCACATCAACGCGGCCTTGCGCGCGAAGGCCCTGATGAGGCGGGACCGGGATTACATTGTCAAAGACAATCAGGTCATAATAGTCGACGAATTCACTGGCAGGCTTATGTTCGGCCGTAGGTACAGCGACGGCTTACATCAGGCCATAGAGGCCAAAGAGGGCGTCAAAGTCCAGAACGAAAACCAGACGCTGGCCACTATCACATTCCAGAACTACTTCAGGATGTACAAGAAACTTGCGGGGATGACAGGGACTGCCGCAACGGAGGAGACGGAGTTCGTCAAGATATACAACCTCCCCGTCGTCGAGATTCCCACGGCGAAGCCGATGATCCGGGTGGATTATCCGGACGTAGTGTACAAGACGCAGGGGGCGAAGTTCCGGGCGGTGGTCGAGGAGATCTGCGCATGCCATGAGAAGGGCCAGCCTGTCCTGGTGGGCACTGTGTCAATCGAGAAATCCGAGATGCTCAGCAACATGCTCTCCCGGCGCGGAGTCCCGCACCAGGTGCTGAACGCAAAGTACCACGAAAAAGAGGCAGAGATCATCAAACTCGCGGGGCAGCGCGGGGCGGTCACTATTGCAACCAACATGGCCGGGCGCGGGACCGACATAGTGCTCGGCCCGGGTGTGCCAGAGCTCGGAGGTCTTCACGTCATCGGCACCGAGCGCCACGAGGCCAGGCGTATCGACAACCAGCTCAGGGGCCGATCCGGCCGGCAAGGGGATCCTGGGTCCTCCCGGTTTTATGTGGCGCTCGAGGACGATCTCATGCGTCTGTTCGGTGGGGAGCTGATCACCAGGATCATGAACACCCTCGGGTGGAAAGAGGACGAGCCCATCGAGCACCCGCAGATCAGCAGATCCATTGAAACGGCCCAGAAGAAGGTCGAGGCCAGGAACTTCGACATCCGCAAGCAAGTTCTGGAATACGACGATGTAATGAACAAGCAGCGTGAGGCGATCTACGGTCGGCGCGCTGAGATCCTCCGAGGGGGCAACCTTCGCGAGAAGGCACTCGAGTTGATTTCGACCGTGGTAGACGGTCTCGTTCGCGCCCATGCCGACGAGAAGCTTCACCCGGAGGAGTGGGACCTGGAGGGCCTATCACAGGAGATTGCCTCCATCCTGAACCTTCGGACAAAGCCGCCGGTGAGTGATTTCGAGTCCAAGTCGTGGACAGAGCTGAGGGACCGCGTGCGCAATGCGTTCGTCCATGCCTATGAGGCAAAAGAGACCGCGGTCGGTGCTGATAGGCTCCGTGAGATCGAACGGGCCATTATGCTCTACCTGATAGACTCAAAGTGGGTCGACCACCTGCAGGGCATGGACATGCTGCGCGAAGGCATCGGGCTGCGTGCCTACGGCCACATGGACCCGCTGGTGGAATACAAGAGAGAAGCCTTCACGATGTTCAGCGACCTGCTTCGAAGCATCGGTGAGGACTTCGTCAAGTACCTGCTGCGGGTGCAGATTCGAGCTGAGGGTGAACAGGCGCAAGAGAGGGCACGGACGGTGACAGGCGCGGCTCCAGCCAGGCCGAAGTACACTATGACCACCAACAGGGGCGACGGTGAGGGACAAAAACAGCCCGTCCGTCGGGTGGGGCAGAAGGTTGGACGGAACGACCCGTGCCCTTGCGGCAGCGGGAAGAAGTACAAGAAGTGCTGCGGGATGGCCAAGTAGGGGGTCCCGCAAGTCAGGTCATGCAGGTCGGGAAAGGGGAGAAGGGCTTGAGCCCGATAGCGTTATGAGAGCGGAGCTTGCGCAACCCATCGCTGAGCTTGGAGCCAGGATAGAGGAAATGAGGGCCTACCTTTGACATACCAGGGAAGCTCTCCAAGCTCGCTGAATATGAGGAACAGGCGGGGCAACCGGGCCTGTGGGACGACCGCGATGCCGCCCAGGCGCTCATGCAGAAGATATCGTCCCTCCAGGCACAGGTGGAACGGTACAACGCCCTTGCGTCGAGGTTCGAGGATGTGCGAGCTCTGGCTGAACTCGCTGATGAAGAGGACGACCAGGCAGCCATTGAGTTCCGCAAAGCACTCCTCAATGGC
>JANLFS010000042.1:18134-20383 GCA_024655925.1 Bacillota bacterium
GCCATTGAGGAGTGCTTTGCGGAACTCAAGGCCATAGAGACCGTGGTCGGTTCCATGGAGCTCAGACACCTGCTCTCAGGACCGTACGACAACTCCAACGCAATCGTGGCCATTCACCCCGGCGCGGGCGGCACTGAGAGCCAGGACTGGGCTGCCATGCTCATGCGCATGTATATGAGATGGGCGGAGAGGCAGGGGCTGCGGGTGGAAGTGGCGGACCTACTACCTGGGGATGAAGCCGGGATCAAGAGCGTCACCCTGATCATCTCCGGGGAGAACGCCTACGGCTATCTCAAGGCTGAGAAGGGAGTGCACAGACTGGTCCGTATATCACCGTTCGATGCTTCGGCAAGGCGGCATACCTCATTCGCCTCGGTGGATGTTGTGCCGGAAATGGCAGAAGAAGAGATCGACATTGACCCATCCGACCTCAAGTTGGACACTTTCAGGTCTGGGGGAGCAGGCGGGCAGTACGTCAACAAGACCGAGAGCGCGGTCAGGATAACTCACATCCCAACAGGCATAATCGTCCAGTGCCAGAACGAACGGTCGCAGCACAGCAACAGGGAGACGGCTATGAGGATTCTCCGGGCTAAGCTCGCTGAGCGCAAGCGAGAGGAGCAGGCCCGGGAGATCGGGAACATTCGAGGCGAGCAGCAGGAGATCGCATGGGGCAGTCAAATCAGGTCCTACGTGTTCCAGCCGTACACCATGGTTAAGGACCACCGCACCGATGTGGAGACCGGGAACGTGATGGCGGTCATGGACGGGGACATCGACCGTTTCATTGAGGCCTTCCTTCGCATGGGCGCGGCCTCGGCAAACACCGCCCGGGAGTGATTGGTTTGAGAATGCGCGGGACACGTTTGGCCATCGGGATCGCGATAGTCCTGGTGGCCTTCATCGCATCTGAGGTCTGGATCCCCGGATATGTGCAGAGACGGATTGAGGTCTCGGTGGACTCCTGGTTCTCGGGCCTGGAATCAGTGGCGGTCCGCGCGGTGTCCAGGCCTGCCCTGGCCATGCTGGCCGGGAGGTTCGATCTTCTGGCCATCGATATCGTCGGGGCGAAGTCGGACGAAATCCGGATATCCCGGGTATACCTGGAATCGGTCGGCGCGCGGATACCCCTCCGGAAGTTCGACCCGCAGTCGCCTGAGGGCATGCGAGTACTGGGTGATGCCAGGGCGACTCTCCTGCTGGCAGAGAAGGACGTCAACGCCCACCTGGCGGCCCGCGATGACCTACTTCGCAGGTTTACGGTCGCCTTTGATCGAGACCAAGTCAGGGTGCTGGGCCGGGTATCCGTCGTGGGATTCGAGGTAGACGTGAGCTCTGAAGGGCGGTTCACCATCGAGGAACCGTCCATCGCGAGGTACACCATAGAGGACCTCAAGGTTCACGGGAGGGCGCTCCCCGACTTCGTCATGGACATGCTCGAGGAAAGGATCAGGCTGGGAGTGGACTTTTCAGGCCTGCCTTTCGGGTTCGAACTGCGTGGAGTCCGCGTTGATGAGGGTTTCCTGTACCTCTTTGGAGAGACCACGAGAAGAGGGTGATCGCGTGACCTCTTGGCGGAATGGCACCCGGTCGGGCCGGTGGTTGGCTCCACTTGTGCTGGTAGCAGTCGTCGCCGCGCTCGGGATCGCATGGCGAAGGCATGACGTGGAACGTGAGAGCGTCGAGGTGGAGTTGTGTGCGGACCTCAGGGAGAGCGTAGGCTTCGCGAGACGGATCGGGATGCCGGTCCGAGACTACCTCGTCTTTCTGCGTGAGGCGGGGGTTGTCTCGGTTGCAGTGGACGAGGAGACCGTTGGGTCCCTCGCAGCGGACGGAGAGGTCATCCTTCTGACTGGGGCGGAAGCTCAAAGACAGGTCAGCGTGGGTGGTGAGGATTCTGCTGCCCTCTCGACCCTGGTGGCCTCCGAGAGATTCGCCCTGTCCGACACGTTCATCGTGCCGACCAACCCGCGCTCGGCTCGCTTCGTCTTGGACAGGCTCCCCCTTCGGGCGTCCTGTGGCCCTGACGTGGAGGTTGCCGCGGACGGGGCGGCGTTCCGGGTGTCCCTTCCCGTTCGTGATACTCTTGGCCTCAATCTGGGCGTCCAGCCTTCTGCGTTGGATGCGCCCCTTTCAGCTGGACTTGGCATCATTCTGAGGCCTGTGAACTTCCCTGGGGTCACAGAGAAGTGGATCGATACCGCCTTGGGCAGATCCCAGAAGCCTACGGGCGCCCGGGCGGTTGTGTT
>JANLFS010000042.1:20393-26277 GCA_024655925.1 Bacillota bacterium
GTTCAGCGGAGCAGACGTACTGGGGTATCCTGGTTTTCTGCCTGCGACGGCTCGCGCGATGAATGAGTCTGGTCTTCTGTTTGGCCAAGTCGAATTCCTGACACAGGCGGGGGCGCCGGAGCTCTCGTCCATCATGGAGCACAGGGTGGCCCGAGTCCACAGCATCACCAGGGAGGAGATGGACCGGGGCATGAGTATCGAGGCCATGGTGGACCGCATGGTCCGGGCTGCCCGGGAGAGGAACGCAAGAATCCTGTACCTCCGGCCCGTGCTCAAACCGTCGGGGGCAGAATCCCTTCTCGAGGCCAATCGCCAGTATCTGTCTCGCCTGGTGGCAGCGCTTCGGGCAAGAGGCTTCGTTACCGCCCCGGCCGGGCCCATGGGCCAGCCTGCCCCCGGGCTCATGCCCACCCTTCTGGTAGTGCTGGGTGTGGCGGCCGGGTGTGTCATGCTTCTCGATGCGATCTCACCGGTCTCTGCTCCGGTGTCCGCCGCGCTCGTAGCTGTTGCGGCAGCAGGATTCGCGGCCCTGTGGGGCATGGGTTATTCCATCCTTGCCAGGCAGATTGCGGCTCTGGTGTCGGCTGTGGTCTTCCCATCTCTCACTGCCTTCATCTTACTGGCCCCTCCCCACAATACCCTGCCCCGGGCAGGCTCGGCGTGGGTCCGGTTTGCAGTCTCTCGATTCATGCTTGCGTCTGCAGTGTCTGTGGCGGGGGGACTTCTTCTTGCGGCGTCTCTCACAGACCTGGTGTTCATGATCCGTATCCGGCAGTTTGTCGGAGTCAAGCTCATGCACATCCTTCCGCTTTGTCTTGCGGCGGTCGCTTATTTGCAGTATTACGTTCGCAGAAGCCATGAATCTGTGCTCCAGTCGGCTGCAGAGTTCCTGAACTCCCCTGTACTGATCTGGCACGCGCTGCTGATAGGGGTTGCCGGCGTCCTGGGCCTCGTATACATAGTCAGGACCGGAAACACATCTGCATTCGCGATATCTGTTCCGGAGTTCGAGCAGTGGTTCCGCACGACGCTCGAGCGAGCTCTCATCGTGAGACCGCGGACCAAGGAGTTCCTCCTGGGCCACCCTGCTTTCATCACCGCGGCTGCGCTCGTCGTGTTCCGTGACCGGTCGCTGCTGTTGCCGGTGGCGTTGGCGGGCATTATCGGCCAGGTCTCGATGGTCAACACTTTTGCTCACCTGCACACGCCGATTATAGTGACTCTGGCCCGGACGGGACTTGGGCTCTGCCTTGGGCTGCCACTCGGGCTCGCGGGCGCCTGGATTCTCATGGCTCTCATCCAATGGGCCAGACAGTGGGTCAGGGGGCCTGGAAAGTGAGGGTGGTCATCTCCGGGTACCATGGGATGGGAAACACCGGAGACGAGGCGGTGCTGGAGGCATTTCTGCAGCGCGCTTCGGAGATCGCCCCCGGGCTTGAATGCACGGTGTTGTCGGGCGATCCTACTGCCACCAGCGCGGCCTATGGTGTGCACTCTGTGCCTCGCACGCACGTCCTGCGCATCGTCTGGGAGATCCTTCGATGTGACATAGTCATAAGCGGGGGTGGGAGTCTTCTGCAGGATGTGACCGGCCCGTGGTCTGTGCCATACTACCTCGGAATGGTTGCTCTCGCCTGTGCCTTTCGAAAGCCAGTGTCCATATATGCACAAGGGATCGGGCCTCTGCGGTCGCAGTTCTACAGGTGGCTCACCAGGACTGTCTTGTCCAGGACTTCCACCATCAGTGTCCGTGACCCAGGATCGCTTCAGAGGCTCGAAGAGATGGGATTGAGGTCCCCGAAGCCGGTGCTGGTAGCGGATCCCGCATTCGGGCTCGTTCCGTCCGGGCACGGAGAAACCCCGGGCCCTTCCGACCGCGAGGACCTGCGCCGGACTGTGCTCTTTGCCTTGAGGCCCTGGCCACATCTCGAAGGACGAGAGAGCGACATTGCCCGTGCCGTGGACGGCATCGCATCCTCGACTGACGCACGCCCGGTCATGCTGGCATTCCAGCCGGACCAGGATGAAGCCTTCGCCCGGCGGGTCTCCGCCCTTTCGGCATCCCACCCGGAAGTCGTCCCGTGCACCATGCGCCCGTCCGAGGTCATGGGCATGATCGGTGGGGCGGGCATGGTGGTGGGCATGAGGCTTCACTCTCTCATACTCGCTGCCGCAGCTTCAGTGCCTTTCGTGGGGATAGACTACGACCCGAAGGTGGCTGCGTTCTTCGCCATGGTGGGGTCCTCTGATGTTGTCCCGGTGGATGCATCCTCTGACGATCTGATCCGGGCATGCGAGGTTGCCTGGAGTAGACGGGAAGAGATCCGGCAGTATCTGCGCCGGGTTGTTCCTGGTCTTGCACGGGCGGGAGCCCGAGCCGTCGAACTCGCCCTGGCACCCGTGCGGCCCTCCCGCGGATCCATCCTGGGTCTCCCGGTGGACTGTGTTTCCATGGAGGAGGCGATCTGTCGAGCGTCTGGCCTGGTCCGGTCGGGAGTCGGCGGGCACGTGGTCACCCTGAACCCCGAGATGGCTCTGGCCGCAAGAAAGGACCGCGAGCTCCGAGAAGCCATACTCAACGCCGAACTCGTGGTGCCCGATGGGATCGGAGTGGTCATGGGCCTGCGCCTCTTGGGCGGGCGCCCGCGCGGGCGAGTCGCCGGGATCGAGCTTGCCACGGGCCTTATGGCCCTAGCTGCAAAGATGGGACACTCGTTTTTCTTAGTCGGCGCGAAACCTGGAGTGGCGCAGCGGGCAGCGGACAACATGAGAGCGGCTTACCCAGGACTGTCTATCGTAGGCGTGCATCATGGGTACTTCGCCCGGGACGAGGAGCCGAACGTGCTTGATGCGATCGAGAGTTCGAATCCCGACTACGTGCTGGTGGCCTTGGGGGCGGGCAGGCAGGAGAGGTGGATCGCTCAGGCCCGGAAGGCGGCCCCTCGAGCGGTCTGGATCGGCGTGGGAGGGACGCTCGACGTACTGGCGGGGGACGTGAAGCGGGCGCCGGTGGCGTTCCGCCGGTTGGGGCTGGAATGGCTCTATCGTCTCATTTCCGAGCCCTCCCGGGCGAGACGCATGGCTGCGCTTCCCCGGTTCGTGGCCGCGGTCATCTGGGAAGTGCTGCGCCTGGGAGCCGGGAGGCCATCCGGCGGAGATTCCGAGAACAGGAGTTGATGGTGTTGGCTCGAGTACGACTCGACGACCCGCGCGAGCTTGCGAGTAAGGCGCGGGAGATCAGGAAGCACATAGTTCGGATGACCGGATCCGCGGGATCCGGGCACCCGGGGGGGTCCCTTTCTGCAGCGGACATACTCACAGTTCTCTACTTCCACGAAATGCGGGTTCGACCAGGCGAGCCAAACTGGCCGGGACGGGACCGGTTCGTGCTATCGAAAGGTCATGCAGCACCCGCCCTCTATGCTACCCTCGCCGAGGCAGGGTTCTTCCCCATATCTGATCTGACGGGGCTCAGGCAGCTCGGCAGCCACCTGCAGGGACATCCGGATATGCGCAGCACTCCAGGGGTGGAGATGTCCACAGGATCCCTGGGGCAAGGTCTGTCGGCGGCAAACGGGATGGCCATAGCCGCCAAGATGAGCGGCGCGGACTTCCGGGTCTACGTTCTGCTGGGTGACGGTGAGCTGGAAGAAGGCCAAGTGTGGGAAGCGGCCATGACCTCTGCCCACCGGAAACTCGACAACCTCGTGGCCATTGTCGACTGGAATGGCCTGCAGATCGATGGACCGGTCCAGGAGGTCAAGTCCGTCGACAGGATAGGTGAGAGGTTCGCCGCGTTCGGGTGGAACGTGCTCGAGATCGACGGCCACAGCATTCCAGATATCCTGGGCGCGTTCGATGATGCCAGGAAGGCCTGGGGCAAGCCTACGGTGATCGTGGCGAGAACGATCAAAGGGAAAGGGGTCTCATTCATGGAAAACCAGGCGGGATGGCACGGGACCGCGCCCAAGCCTGATCAGGTCGAGACGGCTATTGCCGAACTTGATGCGGCGGCGGAAGGCGGTGACTCCTAGTGCCGGACGGTTCCATGATCGCCACCAGAGTAGCCTACGGTAAGACCCTGATAGCTCTGGGTGAATCCAAACCCGACGTTGTCGTACTTGATGCCGACCTATCCAAGTCAACCATGACTTCGGAGTTCGCGAAGAGGTTTCCGGACCGCTTCATCCAGATGGGAATCGCAGAGCAGGACATGATGGGTACCGCAGCAGGGCTTGCTGCAGCTGGGAAGGTCCCGTACGCCAGTACCTTTGCGGTATTCGCAGCCGGTCGGGCTTTCGACCAGGTAAGGAACAGCATCGCCTACCCAAGGCTGAAGGTGAGGATCTGCGCGACACACGCCGGGGTCACGGTGGGGGAGGACGGCGCGTCCCATCAGTCCGTGGAGGATATCGCGCTGATGAGGGCGGTTCCGAACATGACGGTCATAGTGCCGTCTGATGCTGTGCAGACCGAATGGGCCGTAGAGGCGGCATACGACGTCGACGGGCCGGTGTTCATCCGGCTCGGGCGGGCGCCGGTGCCCCTGCTCTACCAGCCTGGCCACGACTTTGAGCTCGGTCGGGCCGTGATGCTGGCGGACGGAGAGGATGTGACCCTCATCGCCTGCGGCGTCATGGTCTCCCAGGCAGTGGCGGCGAGGGAGATTCTTGCGGGGGAAGGCATATCCGCGAGAGTGCTTGACATGGCCACTGTGAAGCCTCTCGATGGTGACGCTGTGGCCAGGGCGGCCCGGGAGACAGGGGCGATCGTCACCGCAGAAGAGCACTCGGTCTTGGGTGGGCTCGGTGGGGCGGTGTGCGAGGCGGTGTCGGAGATCTGTCCTGTCCCCGTGATCAGGGTCGGGATGAAGGATGAGTTCGGGAAATCCGGAAAACCCACTGAGCTTCTCGATAAGTTCGGCCTCACGGCGGAAGGCATCTCTCGGGCGGCGCGACAGGCTGTCAGGTTGAAGATACGTGCGTGACATCCTCGAATACCACCGGCTTACCGTGTGTTGCTCCGTTTTCCATACGTACGAGGCAGGAATTCGCGGGCATCCACTCGAAATTCCGCCTGATGCGGATGGCCGAAACGGAGTGATTGGCCGTCAGCTACCCCACGGCTAAAGCCGGGGGCTCGCGATAAGCAAGCCTGGAGCTGACCAGCCTCAGCTCATCGGCTGCAAGGCCATCGGGCTACGTTATTCAGGTCGCGACACCCTGGGATGCGTGCCAGTTCCAGGCCCTGTCGCCCGGCATTAAACAGGCATACGGGGTTGAAGCCGGTGTGCCGGGCCTAGAAAGCCTGAATAACCTTGGCGAGGCAAACATTACCCCGCAAGGGAGGCTCATTAAATGAGCAGAGTGTTTGTGCTCGATGCCAAGAAAAAGCCGCTTCTGCCCTGCCGTCCCGCTTAAGCCAGGCAACTGCTGAAGCAGGGGAAAGCGGCAATATTCCGACGCTAACCCTTCACCATCGTCTTGAAGCGGGAAGCCGCCGATGCGGCAATGCAGCCGTTGAGATTGAAACTTGACCCTGGAAGCAAAGCGACGGGCATCGCGGTAGTCAATGACGCCACCGGCGAGGCAGTGTTTGCCGGGGAGGTTCGCCACCGTGGCGAGCAGGTTAAAGCAAAGCTGAGCGCCTGCCGGGCGTTAAGGGGGGCCCGCAGGAACCGCAAAACCAGGCATCGCGCCCCACGGTTTCTAAACCGCCGGCGGGAAGACGGTCGGCTGCCGCCGAGTCCGGAAAGCCGCATTGCCAATGTGGTGACCTGGGTAAACCGGATGAGGAGATACTGCCCGCTCGAGGCGATTTCGATGGAACTGATCAAGCTCGACCTGCAGAAGATGGAGAGCCCCGAAATCCAGGGGGTTGAGTG
>JANLFS010000043.1:0-2010 GCA_024655925.1 Bacillota bacterium
TCTCCTGCTGCCACCATCGCCTACTGCCTTTTACACCAGGATATGGACTCTACTGGACGGTAGTACTCGGTCTCCTCGTGTTTCTGGTCTTCGGTATGTATATTGCCTCTCCAATTTCGGCCGCGCAGGGAGCGACCGGCTGGGTGGAGATAACAGTCTTCCTGAAAGGCGAGAACATGTCCGGCCGATGCCAGGCGGCAGTGACCTCGCTTGGCGGTTCCTACCCTTACTTCCTTGAGCCATCCGGCGGCCTCATATCCGCGGACCTTCCCCAAGGCTCGTACATGATAACCGTTGTGCCCATGTTGGACTCCGGTCCGGATACGGCCCCCAGCATCATCATGGTCGATGTCGCCGCGGGCTCTGTGACCAAGAGGTCAGTCATGCTCAGCACGGGGCAGGTGCCGGACCTGTCGGGTCTAAGTGGCATGATGTCCGGCGAGGGCTGGCCGGGGACTTCGGACATGACCAGTCAACCATGACCCGAATCACCGTCGTCCGAATCACTATGGCCAGAATCAGCATGGCCCGAATCATCATGGATGGAAGAAGAGGACCGGCGCGGATCGGAAAGAGTGAACCTGGAAGAAGTCATCGGCGAACTCAATCTCGTAGATATTGCTGAGAGAGACAAGGAGCAATACTATGACCCTCTACCTTTTGACCAGAAGTTCTGGGTGGACCAACAGTTGCTCAGACTGGACTTGGACGAGCCGTTCCTCAGCATGGCAGTGAATGAGTTGACTTCAGCTGCTGTGGCTCTGACGGGGCTTCGGGCGTCGGAGGCCATCGCAGTCATTTTCTCAACTGCTGCCGCAGCCGCTAAGCCATTGGATTCTCTCGCAGTCAACAATTTCGGAGCAGTCCTCCACGTTATCGGCGCCGTTCGAGATTCTGTCAATGTGCTCAACTATGCTCGCGCGCTTGCGCCCAAGTCGCCTACGATACTCATTAACCTGGGCAACTTCGTTTATGACCTGGGCGACCTCGAGGTGGCCGAGAAGCTATACAAGTCCGCGATCGCAGCCGACCCAGAGTACGGCGCCGACCATCGCTCGCTGGGCGACCTGTATCTTGAACGGGGCGATTGGCGCAGGGTGTTAGAAGAGTACCCGCAAGCGGCGGACAAGTTCGCGTACGCGCCGTCAGTATCGCGGGGCACAGGTAAGGCGTCGGACGAGTCGGGCGATGGTCCTATCAAGCCCTCTTGGGGCGGTTCAGGTGAAGAAGATTCCGGGAGCGGAGAAGGAGCAGGCGGCGACGGCCGGGGAGGCAGCGCCGGGTCCGGCGCACGCAGCTCCGGCGGTTCGGGCGGCTCGGGCGAAAGGCCGAGGCCCGGGTCCGGGCAGATCCAGATCCCTTCACTGCCCGGCTGGCGCGACCCCCAGACCCTGGCAGCATCCTTACAGGAGCTGTTGAGCTGGAGGGAAAGGATCATTAGGGAGATGGCGGACGAGGGAAAGCAGGGCGCTTCCACGAGGCAACCGTCCGCCGGACAGATCAGCTACGACAAGTACCTGTACCAATTGTCCTACCTGGGCAATTACTATGACCACAGAATCGAGGGAATCGCCCAACCCGGCGACTTCTACACCTACACTCACAGAGAGCTGACGCTCAATATGCCCCTGGAAGAGGAAGGGATTCTGCGTTAATGGATAACCCGGATGGGCCAAGCCTCCACACAAGCGGAGGTAGAGAATCCAGCGGCTACCTACTCTCCCGGGCCGTTGCCAAGCCTCCACACAAGCGGAGGTAGAACGCCTGAGGCAGCTTGCGTGCGAACACCTCAGAGGTCTCTGGGATCGCCACTACGCTGCCTGGCTTGGGGAGGCGAAGAGATGTTGCTCCAATGTCGAACGTCTGCTCGAGGATTACTGGGCCGACTCAGCGCGCCTGGTGGACCAGATCTACAATGATGAGGAGTTCCGGGAGGCGGACAGAACCCGGCGCATGTTTGTGCAGATCCGGGTGTTGGACCTGGTTGAGACATGGTCGCTTGCGGCTACC
>JANLFS010000043.1:2020-26243 GCA_024655925.1 Bacillota bacterium
ATCCGTCTCCCACCCCTTCTGCGATCCACAGAGTCTGACTGGAATGGCCGGCTCCGAGGACATCCCTGAGGGTGACCGACCCGAATGCCCGCTTGCAGGCAAGAAGATCGTGTTCAGCCTTGGCCCAGCCTCCTTGACCTTGGATTGCAGCACGGTGTCTTTGGACGTCGGGGCCGGTTTGGTCGCTGGGAGCACCTGGGACTTCAAGCAGGGCATGATCACGAGTATACGGTTTGGGGTTGGGGGGAGCCTGGGGGCTACCGCAGGCGTCATCGACTCCGGCGGCAATGTCGAATATGGCTTCGATGCCGGCGGGAGCACGAAATGGGCAGCGGAGCTGACTTTCGGTCCTGGCGGAGAAGTGACCGACTTCCGGGGCGTTATGGATTCTAGGTTCGCGGGACACGCGGGTCTCGGCGAAGGAGGGACCTTTGGCGTTGCCGCCGGCACCTCACTCTTAGCAGGCACATCCGGAGCGGGGGATGTGGGATTCGGAGGGGGCATCAGGTACTGAGGACGCCCGCGTGCCTCTCACCCTAACCTTGGACGGGAAATCCTGTCGCAGCGGCAGGTTCGTGCACTCCCTACGGCTATCGCAGAACTTGCGGAACACGTCGCACAGAGGTACGCGCCTGGGGCGCGGATGCGGTTTCAGATTCTCCATGGCCACAACGCCACGGGCGCGGCCAGGCTGCGCGAGCTTCTCGGGCAAATGTTCGAGTGCGTCTGGTTGCCGATGGGTAATCGGACGACGGTGTTGGGGGTGCAATCTCTGAGACCATGAAAATCAATGAGCTGAGAAATGTCATACGAGACTACTCCTTGGAGCAGCTTGCATTGTTGGTTACTGAGTTGTACAAGGCAATACCAAAGTCCGTTGGAGATGAGAAGAACATCGACGCAATAGCGCGGAACCCGGACGCGGAAGCGGTCCGGCGCCTCCGGGCATCGAAGGAGGGTTCTGACCTAGATTTCGATGATGTGGCCAGCGAGATAAGGACGTTTACAGATGATGCCAACCATCAATACTACCTTGCGCCGAACAGGGTGATTCAAAAACAGCAGAGGCCAAAGTGGAGGTTCATAGTGAAGCGCCTATATGGCAGCTTGCTGAAACTCTCTGCCCAGCCGGAGTAGCGTGAGCCTGCGGCCCAACTAGCCGGGCAGCTGTACGAGCTGCTGTGCTGCGCCTGTAGGATGGCATTGTTCAACACCTGCGAACCATTCAAGTCAGTTGGAATTCCGCAGACTGAGTTCTTCCGCTAAGTGCTTGCGCTGAAAAACCAGTGTTTGGACAAGAGACAGTTTGTGCGAGAAGCGGTCGCGTTGGCAGTCAATGGCGGGTTGGATAGGACTATCGTCAGCACCGACCTCATGCTTGTAGTTCTGGAGTTCTTGCCAATTCCTGATTTGAAGTACCTTGCGATAGCCGCTGCTGAGGAGCTAAGCCATCAGATCATGAAAGAACGCCAGCAGGCGCGAGATTGGAGCGATCGGTATGGTACCGAGCGCAAACTCAACGACCTAACCGAGCTGGTCGTTCATTGGTTTGGACAGTTGGGAGGGTTCGAGAGCGCTGTTGACTACTTCAACGATCACTACCGGGAGGACAGCGGAGAGGTCAAGTTGTACACCCTTGTACGGCTTCTGTTCGACCACTACCGGCAGCCTGAGCTCATTGTCGAGCAGATCAAGAAGACCAAGGCTCAAGGAGTGTGTCCACGCCGGGAACTGATTGAACTGGCGAGTTCAATAGCGGTTTCGGATTCTCCACGGCCATAACGCCTGATCGAGCGGCCTTGACGGTCTCCGTCAGCCGGGACGGCCTACGCGACCGGCAGCGAGAACGAGAAGGTGCTTCCCTTCCCGCGTTCGCTCTCCGCCCACACCTTCCCACCATGCGCCTCGACGAGGCCTTTCACTATGTACAGACCAAGGCCAAGGCCTTCAGCCTGGCCGCCGGCCGAGCGCCCACGGAAGCATCTGTCGAACACGTGAGGGAGTTCGTCTGCATCGATGCCGGCCCCGCGGTCTGCGATCGACACCACGACCTCACTGCCGCGGACAGAGCAGGATATGGTCACTCCGGCCTCCGGCCCAGCGTACTTGATGGCATTGGACAGGAGATTCATGATGATCCGTTCGAGGCGATTGGGGTCAGCCATTACTTCGGGCAAGTTCTGGCCAAGTTCGACCTTCACTCTCTCCGCCCCTATGAGTACCTTCATGCGCTCCAGGATCTCAGTCAAGAACAGGTGAAGGTCGACCTTCTGTTTGTTCAGCACGAGGGTTCCGGAATCCATGTGAGCGGACTCCAACATGTCCGAAAGCATGGTGACCGTCTGCTGGACGAACCGCGCGATCGCCCGGGCACTCGTCAGGACACCCTCGGGTTGATTCGCCCGCCTCTCTATCATTTGAGCATGGGCCATGATTAGGGTCAGAGGTGTGCGCAGGTCATGTGAAAGCATTCTGAGGTAGTCCTCCTTGGTCCTCTCCAAGTGGCGCAGTTCAGTTACGTTCCTGAAAGTGACGATTGCGGATACCACATTCCCATCCGTGTCGGTGACGTACCCGCCACTGTACACTATGTTACGGGCAGGCACGCCATCACGCTCAACGATGTACTCCTCATCGGACACATGCTCTCCCCTCAGGAGCCTGGCCGCCGGCCACTGCTCCATGGGGACGATGCTTCCGTCTGAGCGCAGGAGTCGCTGGAATTGCAGGTCTTCAAGTGTGCGGATAGGCCGTGAACCTTCGCCGGCCATTTCGCGAGCTGCCCGGTTATGCAAGATGATCCGCCCTGTTGCGTCTATCACGGTGACTCCCTCATTCAGGTTCTCAAGCAGGGCGCTCATCCGTCCTGCCTGTTCCTGGGCTTCGGCCCTGGCCTGCCGCTCCAGGCAGAGAAGCCGGTCACGCGCGCGGAAGGCTTTGTTCAGACTGATCGCAAGAGCGCATTGCGTGGCGACTACTGTGGCGAATTCCACGTCCTCGGGGGGAGGAATGGAGTCGCTGTCAGGGAAGGCGACTACCATAATGCCCACACATGTTCCGTCGACGAGTATCGGAACAGCCAGATAGCTTTGAGCGCCCATACTGTCGAGCCACGCGCCCTCGGAACCCATTGCCTGGGATGCGACGATGAACGCGGGCTTACCCGACGTCAAGACGGCTCTGAGATTTGGCCACGCCTCTATGTCTGCTGTCGCAGTGGACGGGAGGGGGCTGCGTGGAGCGGGTGTGAACCGGACATGCCTGTTGTCTGGATCAGAAACGACGAAACAGCAACCACTGCACCCAACCGCGTGGGGAAACCTCATGGACGCGATTTCCATGATCTTCTCAGGCTCGGACCCCGCACTGATCTCCGCCAGCATTGCCCTGTGCATCTCTCTTCTTCTTCGTGCCAGAACCTCCTCAGTGACGCTGTGAGCCAGCACCACACATCTCTCGATGGGCCCGCCGACACCACGCAATGGAATACAGTCAAGATCCCAGTACTCTCTCGGCGCGCTCGACCCATGGGGCAGTCGATAGTCGCATACGCTGATCCTACTACCGGTTCCGAAAGCCTCCTCGACCAGTTCAAGGATCTGTCCCACAGGTCTCTCGGGCGGTGAGTGCGGTGGATCCAGCGGGGCCGAAAGGTTTGACTGATACGGTCGAACTGCCCTGATGAATAGGGAGTTGGTGAACTCATATTGGTACCCGCCATTGTCGTGCGATTCTCTGATCACCGCGACCCCCACGGGTACCTGCTCCAGGATGGCTCCTGTGGCGCACCTCCAGTCCAGAGGCCCGTCTGCAGGCTGTTCGGGTTCTCCGTGATCGAGGACCTGTTTTGTGACATCGTGGCCGACGAGCAACCATCCGCCAAAAGCCTGATTCTGGCCGTACACCGGTATGATAGTGACATCACAGTAAGTAACGTCCTGGCCGACATTGCAGCGAAGGCCGGCCATCCTGCGCGGAGTGCCAGAACGTCGTGATTCGCAAAGGGTGCGTTCGAGATTGCTGGCCTGATCCGGGAACGCCTGCTGGAGTCTACGACCTGTGATCTGAGCGGCGACAAGGCCAGGGAGGAGGGAGTGTTGATTGCTAGAGGCCTCGACGTAGAATGACGGATTCACGAACAGGGCACCAGGCGGGCGGGCAGTCGAAAAGCCATCACAGGGGGTGGCTAGGTTCCTCGCTGGTTGGGGATTGTCAGTAGCTTCACTCCCGAGTGAGTCAGCCATGTGACAGACTACCTACTTTCGTGGCCGAAGGAGCATCGAATCTGACTACTCCTCCGGGGCGGGTGTTGGCTACGGTTGCCGTGACTTCGACCATTGATTACTGACGATAGGCACCACAGAAACGACACCTACCAAGAATACTCTCACACCGGACGAATCCCGTGTCAACACGAAGCAAGGATACATGAGGCGCCTAGCGCGACGATCCGACCGTGTCATCCGTACCATAGTAGAGTGGACACCAGTGGCTCTTGTCATAGCACTTCCATACGGCATTGGAGCGTATGATGACACAGCTGTCGACAGCTTGAGACTAGGACACTGGTGAGGGGGGAAACATGCAGTGGGTGACCTGAACCTGAACCCTGGACCAGATCAGATGATACAGAACTTCGTCGGGGTTTCGAGCCAGGCGGTGCGACTCTGCTCCGTCCAGGTCAATGTGACAAAGAGCTTCCTTACGTCAACATCGAACGTGATTACAATCCCGGCACCCACGGGGCTGACGATAACCAATCTGATCTCCTGTGCCGCAGCAATATTCCCAGGGACTATACAAGTAGTTGATGTTGCTGGAACGCTGGAGGTGCAGTTCAACGCGTCCATCTTCTTCACAGTCCAGCTTCACAACAACAACGTTATCCTTCTGTCCGACACCATCACCGTCCAAGGGGTACTAGGTCCCACGTCGGAAGTCAAGGTGACATCTGGCGGGTGTACAGTGCCGACGCTATCGTGCATCAATAGCAGCATTGGCCCGGGTGGTGCATCTATCAGCGGCCAGATCCAAGTGGGTCCGTTCACCTGCGAGACCTGCCAGCTGAAGAGCGTGAAGGTTGTGTTGGATCCTGACGTTCCTGATCCTGTTGGACCACCTATCGATCCATGACCCGATCATTCAGCGGGAAACCCAGATGAACACTTGCCTCGGGGCCAGCAGTATCTGATTACGGCTCGGAGCAGAAGGACGGAGGCCGCCGGCGTCTGCAGCGGTCTCCGCCTTTGTCGTTGAGCTGGTGCGGGTCAGTCTAGGTTCACGGACACCGTCACGGTGCCTCCCCTGGCGGAGCGGATAGTGATGTCAGCGGTTCCTGACCCAATTAGCGTCCACGATACCTGTTTGGACCGGTCCTCTTCGGGGTGAAGGGCTCCGCCGAAGAACCCGATCTCCTGACTCTGGGCGGGCGATCCGGGGGCTAGGGACAGCCCCGCGCCGAGTTCGATCTCGGCGATTCCCTTCTTCACGATCTTCACGAGCCATGCCTGTTTGAACGCGTCCGGCAGGAATCCTTCGTTCGCAATGGTCATGGTCACCGTCGACGTGCCGTCGGGGTTCTTCGTGACAGTCACTCCTTTTGACACCAGAAGCGGCAGCGACTTCGCGAGGAACATGTTGAACCTAGTCTCTCTCTCCACCGCCTGACGGAGCAGGCTTCCCGCGGGAGCGTTCTGCCGCCAGAACTTCGGGTTGAAGCCGCCTATCTCGACCTCACCGAGGTCTGGGTGGACGTAGGGAGTCCAGCCGCTGAAGATCTTGCCCTTGATCTCCTCAATGTTGTCGTTCATCCACAAGGCGTCGAGATCGTTCTTCTGCCCATCGTTGTTGTAGTCCTGGATATACATGTGGTTGCCCCACAGCTCGTTGCAGTAGGCGAGGGCCCCGAATTGCCACCAATCGTAGTCATCGGAGTCCCCGAAACAGGGCGCGTCAGGCCTGTTCGAGCGGGCATTGTAGTCGCGATACACATCCCCTGCCCACGGATAGCCAGTCAGTTTAAGACCTTGCTCATCGACGTACTTGAAGTAGACCAGATCGATAGGGTCCATTCCCTCCTCACTGGTCATGGTGGAAGGCGCGCGGAGAATCATGGGGATGGAGGTGTCAATAGATTGCGTAATGGAAATGTTCGGGTGCGTCAACCGGAACAGGACTAGTGCACGGATCTCCGGTTCTGACAACGGGTACTCTCCGGACCCACGCTGAGTCCAGCCCATGCCCGTTGCTTCAGCCGATGGCCTCCAGTTCTCTGGGTAGTTGCGGTTGAGGTCGAGTCCCCCGATGCCGTCTTCATTGATCTTGCCATCCCGGTCATTGTCTATCCCTTCAGGAAAGACAAGATAGTCACCTTTCCCGGCTCCCACGGACTTCATGAGCCGGCCGGATGGGTCATTCGGGTCTTTCACGTAGTTCCCTTTACCTGGCCCTACAAACTGCCGCATCTGCGTTATGAGCCCGTCACCATCTAAGTCCTCGCCGGGGTCTTCGTCCGCGATTCCATCGCCGTCTTCGTCGTAAGGCCTTGTGGTGGAACGGAGAGTCTGTGCGGTGTTGAGATAGAGCTCTGAGCCGTCGGGGTTCTCGTTGGGGCATATGTAGACGGCCCTGGTGTCCAGTATCGCGGTTATCTCAGGGTCCTTGCCGTAGCCATCCAGCAGCTGCCATGCGAAGTCAAGCGCCGCGACGCGCGTCACTACCTCTCCAGCGTGATGGTTGGCTCCGAGGAACATGGCGGGTTTGTGCTCTGCTGGTCCGGTGGCTTTGTTGGTTAGGGTGATTACGTAGATGTCGCGCCCCTCATAGCTCTTGCCTATTGAGTGGATGTCCACGAGGTCGGGGTGATGTTCCTTCCATGACCCGATGAGCGACACCATTTCAGCGTACTTCGCATAGTGCTGATTGTCGAACTTGCCCGGCTCAAGCGGGTGTGTCTCCGGATAGTCAACCGGGAACACCTGAACAGCGGCTGCGCCCGGGATCGCTGGACGCGACATGAACGGAAGGGTCGTACTGCTCGCCAGTACGACCGGTTCCGTGCCCGAAAGAGCAGCCAAAAGGACGACCAGAAGAACCACTGCGGAGAACCTCATCATGTTATCCTACTGCCTCCTTTGCTGAGCTGATGTGATGCGATGAGCACACTGTTCGGCGCTTCAGCTCAGTTCCCTCCAGAACACTCACCCCAAAAAACCATGAACTTCCGAGCATATTCTGGAGATCTATGAGTCGATGTCAACCTCATAGTAGATCGATAACATGCGGAGGCAGGTCTCTGACCAAGGAGGGCCGCGTCTCTACCGGGTGTTCGATGTGGGTTTCGGCCTGTCAGACAGAAGCTGGCCGCCGACTCCGACGTTGTCAGGGTTGTTCTCGTGAATGATTACGGTGAATGCCTGCTCAGGGATGTCTGGAAGAACCTCTCTCGCAGCCCTGGTCAACCCGAGGACCAGAGCCGCCTTCCGCTCCTTGGGCATGAGCGGCCCGTTGAAATGGATTACCGGCATAGAGATCATCTCCTCACAGCTAGTTTCTGGCGCGCACGGGATAGGTGCGAAAACCGCGGCACTTCTCCCCACTTCCTTATACCACATAATCACCCACTTGTGACAGCACGCGCGGGACTCGTCGCGTGCCTGCGATTTCACCTGGCTCCCCAAGGGAGCCATTGGACGACATTCCTTCGCCACGGAAGAAGGAATTCCCGATCCGGCGTCGAACGTATCCGTACCCGCGCATGACATCGATGTCATAAGGCTCGGAGGATATGCCGGGCCTGAGGAACCAGCGAAACCCTTCGCTCCTGCGGATCACTTAGGAGGACTGGCACATGCCAACTACCATTTACGATGTTGCGGCCCGGGCCGGGGTATCTGCCAAGACGGTGTCGAGGGTGATCAACAACTCTCCGCTTGTCGCTCCCGACACCAGGCAGCGAGTAGCGGCCGCCATCGCCGAACTGGATTTCCACCCGGACTCTGCCGCGAAGGGTCTGAGGCAGAGGAGCCGGAAGTCGGTCGGGCTAGTGATCCCCTATGGCAGCGACTTCGTCTTCAGGGACCAAGGCATGTGGGAACAGGCGAACGGGGCCCACCAGGCCCTCGCGGAGCGCGGGTACGACATGGTTCTAGCAGTCCCCAAGACTCCGGAACTCGTTCTGATGGAGCTCAACCGGCTGACGAAGAATCGCACGGTGGACGGCGTCATTATCTACGCCATGGCGGGAGTAGACAATGTCGTGCGGGAGTTCGACAGGCTGAAGATCAGGTACGTGTCGCTTGGCCTCTGCTACGCTGGGCAGAAGAACAACTTCGTCGAGATGGATTCGCCATACGTGGGCCATCTCGCAACCAGGCACATGTTGGATCAGGGGAACCGGCGGATAGGTATGATCCGCGAACCGTTGAGCTTCCTGTACCCGGCCAAGGCCAGCGCGGAGGAGGGATACCGGAAGGCACACGAGGAAGCCCGGGTCCCAGTGGACGATTCATTGATACTCGAGGGTGACTACTCGATAGAATCAGGGTATGAGCAGGCCAGGAGGCTGCTGGAGAAGAGACCACCAGTCGACGGCATCCTTTGCATGAGTGACCCGATGACGTGGGGAGTTCTGCGGGCCCTGCGTGAACTGGGGTTAGAGCCGGGGCGAGACATCGATGTCATAGCCGGGGACGACTTCCCGACTACACGCGCGATGTGGCCAGGGCTGACGTCGATCAGGACTCCCCTGGCGGAACAGGGGTACCGGGCGGGTATGATGATAGTCGATTACATCCAGACAGGACGTGAGACACCCGGCAGGATGCTCAGAGGCGAACTTGTGGTCAGGGAGTCAGTCAGATCGAGGAAGGGGGCTTTCGTGGGATGAACCGGAGGCTCGGAGCGGGTCTCGGACGGCATCGCACGGCTTACATAATGATCCTTCCTGCTGTCCTTGCCATGCTGTTGGTCCACTACATACCGATGCTCTGGGGATTCTACATAAGCGTCCACGATGTGAACCTGTTCACCATGGCCAACTGGACCAGCGCTCCTTTTGTGGGCATCAGGAACTTCGTGGCGGGGTTTGACGGCTCCACTGCGATCGGGGCCCGCGCCTTCAGGAGTCTGGTGAACATAGTGGTGTACTCCGTCGTCACCATCACCGCTGGGTACGTGATAGGCCTCGCGGTGGCGCTCCTTCTCAACCAGGAATTCCGGGGACGCACCCTCATGCGTGGGTTGATCCTTCTGCCCTACATAACTCCAGATTCCGTCGCCTACAACGTCTGGCGGTTCATCTTCCAGTCGAGAATCGGCATTCTGAACAGGTACCTCGTGCAGTCCGGGTTGGTAGCGGAACCCACGGTCTGGCTTATCGGGAAGTCAGCACTGTGGGCCGTTGTCGTTGCGAGCGTGTGGAAGGGATGGCCGTTCGCGGCTCTCGTGCTTCTGGCGGCCCTGCAGAAGATTCCCCAGGAGCTCTACGAAGCGTGCAGGGTAGATGGGGCATCCTCGTGGCAGCAATTCTGGTGCATAACACTTCCCTTCTTGAGGCCTGTCTCCGTCACGCTCATCCTCATGTCCATCCTTTGGAATTTCAACGCGTTCAACCAGTTCTTCATAATGCTTGGCAAGGATCCTGGAGTGGCGGCCGAGGTGCCCTCAACCCTGATCCTACGTGAAGCATTCTCTAACTTCAACTACGGGATTGGGTCCGCGCTCTCCATCATCCTGATGATGATCCTGCTTGTGATAACTGTGATTTACCTGCGAGTTCTAAAGGGAACTGCAGGCTCGGAGGAGGTATGACCGGTGCGGAGAAACTCGTCCAGAAAGGCAGCCGGCCGCGTCCTTCTCTATCTCGCGGTGCTGTTTGTGGCTTTGGTAGTGCTGATGCCCTACGCGTGGATGGTATCCGGCTCGTTGAAGCAAACTTTGGAGCTGCAATCATCAGATGTGATGGTTCCGGGCATGAGACCTTCCTGGATTCCCAGGCGTCCCACGCTAGAGAATTACCGCAACGTCAACAGATCAGTTCCGATGCTCACCTATTTTGCTCACTCGATGGTCATAAGCACCGGCACAATGGTTGTGGCGACTGCCCTGTCTCTCCTGGCGGCCTACGCCCTCTCCCGGTTCCCGTTCCGTGGACGGGATGTGTACACAGTGTCCGTGCTGGCGACTCAGATGCTTCCCGGTATCCTGTTCCTGATCCCTTACTACTTGATCTTCACCCTAATCTCACGCAGAACCGGGTTCCCCCTTCGCGACACCTATTGGGGCATGATCTTCACCTATACATCGTTCGCGCTTCCATTCTCCATCGTGATGCTCAGGAGCTACCTGAACGGAATCCCGCTCGAAATAGATGAGCAGGCGATGATTGACGGATGCACGAGGTTTCGCGCCCTGTGGCAAATCGTACTGCCTCTCGCAACACCGGGCATTGCTGCGGTGGCTATTTACTCATTCATCATGGGATGGAATGAAGTGCTATTTGCATCGGTCCTCACCGGCCGGCAGACCAGGACGGTTGCGGTGGGGATCATGGACTACGTAACCGCGACCGGCGCGAACTGGGGCGGGATGATGGCGGCGTGCATAATCATCAGCATCCCAGTTCTGATCATGTTCACCGTCATGCAGCGGTACATTGTGGAAGGCCTCGTGTCGGGGGCCACGAAAGGCTAGCTGACGCCGCTGAGCTGGCCGTCTCTGAGAGGACGTCTGGGTCGGTTTCACACTGACTTGACAAGGAGGTGGAACAGGCACCCCGTATCAGGCCGTTGCCGGGCTGCGTTCAGCATCGTGTAGAGACCCAAGTGTCGGAAGCCCCCACCTGCTCGGGGGCAACCAGAAGGAGGCGTCAAAAGGATGAAGCGATATCTTGGCGTGCTCGCGGTGTGCATTTTACTGTTGGCACATATGACATCGATGACATTCGGCGCTGCGCGGGAGATCACGTTCTGGGTGATGCCTAATGCCCCGTCGGATACCCATACCGCCTGGCTCGATGCCAAGGTAGAGGAGTTCAGGAAAGAGACCGGAATCACTGTCAGGTACGAGATTGTCGGATGGGGGGACGCTTGGAACAGACTGGCGACAGCGGTCACCTCGGGAGAAGGCGCTGACGTGATGCAGGTCGGGACCACGTGGAATCCGCAGCTTGCAGCCATGGGTGGCCTTGCCAAGATCAACATCAGCGAGTTTGGCGGGGAAGCGGCGTTCATGCCCGCCAACTACAAATCCACCATCTACAAGAAGACCTGCTACGGGGTGCCATGGTTTGCGGAGACACGGTGTCTGTTCTACAACCGGGACCACTTCGCTCAGGCCGGGGTGCAGCCCCCGAAGACTTACGACGAACTCGTAACTGTCGGTCAGGCCCTGGTCCGGGCGCGCGGGGCGGGAACGGCCATCGCAATTGCAGGGAACCAGGCATGGGATCTCCTGCACAACTGGGCCATAGTTCTCTGGGCCTTCGGCGGCGACCTCCTGAGCCCAGACCTGAAGACTGCGACATTCGCCGGGCCTGAGGGTGTCCGGGCAATGAACTGGTACGTAGATCTGGTACGCACCGGCCTCGCATCCAAGGCGTGTGCAGAGTACACCCAACCCGACGCGGATGCGGCCTTCATCAACGGGAACGTGTCCATGGCGTTCCTGGGGCCCTGGAACATCGCAAACATCGAACACGACAACCCGACGTTGAACTACGACGTCGTTGAGCCCCCAGCCGGCCCGAAAGGACGCGCCGCGTTCTCAGGTGGAAGCAACCTCGCGATCCTGGCGAACAGCAAGAAGCAGGCGGACGCGATAGCCTGGGTGAAGTTCCTCATCAGAAAAGACAACTTGGTGCCCTACACCAAGGACCTCACTCACTTCGTCCCGTCCACTGTCGCTGCTTTTGCAGATCCCTACTTCAGCCAGGGTGTCTACAAGACCTTCAAGGCAGCGCTGGAGTACGCAACACCTTATCCGCAACTGGGAGTGTGGGGTACGATCGAGAACGCCATAACCGGCGAGTTCAAAGAGATCCTCACAGACTACGTCGAAGGCAAGCTGGGACCGGACGGGATCCAGAGGCATCTGAACACTGCGGCTGAAAGAGTAAACGCCGCGCTCAAGATGGAGAGGTAGTGGGATGTGTCGAATCCTGCCTCTGACGCCGCAGAGGCAGGCTGATGGGACAATCGTGTGACGAACCCATGGGAGGACTGGCGTTCTGGGCCGGCGGCCCGAGGCGCTTGGCGCTCGGGTCCCGGGACGTCCACCCTCCTTGTCTGTTGCACAAGCACGCCCGGGCGGCGATGCCGGGGAAGTCAGGGGGAGAACCTATGCCACGATATTCGTCGACGGATGAGCTCAAGTCCGGAGTCCCACTAGGAGGGATCGGCGCGGGTAAGATCGAGATTCTCCCGAACGGCTGCATCACTCACTTCACACACCAGAACAACTGGGCAAAGCCAATGAATGCCCCCGGGGAACTGAACGGCGTCGACGCACGAGTAGGATACCACTTCGGCGCACGTGTGCGCACTTCAGGTAGGGACGGCCGTGTCGTGGCAAGACTCCTGCAGACGGCGCAGGTGGCCGACATACCATGCGTGGAGGGCATCGATTACGAAGGCTCCTACCCGTTTGCCCGCCTGCACTACCGGGACCGTGAGCTTCCGGTCGAGATACGTCTTGAAGCGTTCTCACCCATTATCCCAGGCGATTCAACCAGCTCCCGAATGCCCGCCGCGATATTCTTGTTCCACATCAAGAACGGTGCCGAGCAATCTGAAGTGTCCATCATGGCCACTGCCCGGAACACTGTCGGTGAGTGGAACGTCGGCCGGTTCAATGAACTTCTGGATGACCAAGACGCGACCGGCATCGTGTTCAGGACGGACCGCCCGCTGCCTTTTGACACCACCGCGGGCAGCGTCTGCCTGGCCACCGCCAAGACCGCGGCGGTGACCAGTTACGAGCTTGCGTGGAACCTGAAGACTGCCGATCCCTTCGACCTCAGGCTGGAAAACGAGAATCTTGCCTGCTGGCGCAAGTTTTTGGAGACGGGGTGGCTTTCCTCAGGCCGTCTGTTGGGGTGGGAAGGCGGGCGGCAGACGGGATGCCTCTCGCACGTCACAGAAAGGTCTGAGGTGGTCACCGGGGAGGGCGTGGAACTGGCAGGAGCTGTTGTGGCCAGCATGATTCTGGAACCGGGTGAGGAGCGAATGGTTCCTTTCGTCCTTGCCTGGCACATGCCCGCTCACCACGCAGGTCACATCTACGAGCACGACTTCGAGGACGCCCGGGAAGTCGCGCGTGAAGTGTTGCGCAATGTGGACACGTTGCGGGCGGGATCCCTGGCCTGGGGGAACGCATTGTCCCCTGCAGGGCTTCCGGAGTGGCTCAACGACTCTCTCGTGAACAACCTCTATGTTCTCTCCTCGGGGAGCTGGTGGGACCGGCAAGGGCGCTTCGCTCTCTTCGAGGCTTCACGCACGTGCCAGCTTATGAGTACCGTGGACGTACTGTACTACGCATCGATCCCGCTTGCGTGGTGTTATCCGGATCTGGAGCGCAACTGCCTTGGGCAGATTGCCCGAGCGCAGCGCGAGGACGGATACATACCTCACGATCTGGGCCGCGCCCGGCTCGACTACCCGAGCGACGGCACGACCGCACCGCCGAGATGGAAAGACCTCTGTCCCAAGTTCGCGCTCATGGCATACAGGGATTGGCTCTGGATAGGCGGGGACGGATTCATCGAGGAATTCTACCCCAGAGTCAAGCGTGCCTTGCTCTGGGAGATGGCGACCGATCGAAACGGGGATGGATTGCCCGACAACGAGGGCCCAGACCAGACTTTCGACAACTGGAGCTTCAGAGGGGCCAACTCATATACGTCCAGCATTTATCTGGCCGCCCTGCGGGCGACGAGCAAGATGGCGGACGCCGCGGGAGACTCGACCTTCGCCCGAGCATGCGACAGCGCGTTCGAGAGGGCGGTTGGGTCTTTCGAGGCACAGCTCTGGACCGGAGAATACTACCGGGCGGTTGCGGGTGGATCCGGGACGGGGGGCGCACAGGGGGACACGTGCACCGTAGGGCAGCTCAACGGACAGTGGTACGCACACCTTCTGGGTCTAGGGTACATCCTGCCCCGAGAACACGTGAACTCCGCTGTCTCCGCCATGATCCGCTTGAACGGAGGGATAGCGCCGTACGGGGCGGTAAACTCCGTACTCCCGGGAGGCTGTGTGGACAGGAGCAACCCGCATTCTGCCAACATCTGGCCGGGCGAAACATACGCCCTGGCTGCCCTGGCGATCTACGAAGGCTTCGTTGACGAGGGACTCCACCTGACGCGGCAGGTATGGGAGAACATGGCCCTCAGAGTCATGAACCCGTGGGACCAGCCGGACGTGGTCAACTCGGAGGACGGCGGTTACGGTTTCGGGGATCACTACATGCGGAATATGGTGGTGTGGGCAGTAGCCTTCGCCCTTGCGGACCGGAATCAGCGGGTGCGGCGTGCTCTCCTCACAGTCGGCTCTGGGAGACCGCCACTCAGCTGGGGTGATGAGAATCCGGGCTGCTGATGGGACAGGCAGGATCGCTGAGCGGTTTCCTTGAATCCCGCGGAAAGGCGATGGCCCTTTCACACTCCTGCGTCAGGACAAGTCTGAAAACACAACAGTTCGAGAGGAGACGATGCCTGCGCGTTGAAGCACCTCGCAGCGGGTCGAGTATTGCCTGAAACCGTGTCGACTCGAGGAAGTGCTCACACAGAAATCTACCATCGCCCGACAAAGCTATGGGCACTGCCGGCTGCACTCACTTGCGTCGCGTTTCCCGCCAGCGTCCTGGGCTTCGGGCCGATGCCCGCATGTGCTCAACCCGCTCAAGCCGTCAGAATCCCCATCGGTGGGAGCGCCCGAGGCACTCTCAATGCCTCGAGCCCCATTGATGGCACTCCATTACTTCCACACTGCCTGGGGAGATTCAAGCGCGTGTGGATGCCGATCGGGATCTGGGATTCAGGCTTTGGTTCTACGACACTGATGGCTCCACTGAGCTTGCCAGACACGAGGGTGGTTCACCTACCTCCCGCACGGTTTCTCGCCCCAATCTCAATCCTGGCACGTACTTCGTCCGGGTGGAACGTCTTTCCGGACAGGGAAACTACACCATCGTCGCCACGTTGAACCCGGCCGGAGTGCCGTCCGACCGTGAACCCAACGACTCTGCAGAGACTGCACAGGACCTGACTCCGAACTCCCAGACCACTGGCCATCTGGGATACTACTCCGGGGGGAGGACGGACACGGTCGACTGGCACTCACTTACAAGCACTTTTCCGGGCACGCTGTCCGTCAACGTGGAAGCTGAGCCGACACTGTCGTACAGGCTCTGGCTCTTCGATGTCAACGGCGGTACTGACCTTGCCCGGAACGAGGGCGGCATGCCGGCCTCCCGCACAGTGTCCCGACCTGACTTGAACCCTGGTACATACTACGTACGTGTGGAACGGCTCTCCGGACACGGGACCTACGTGATCAGCAACACCCTAAGGCCGCATCCTTTCCAAGAAGATGCAGAGCTCAACGACACAGCCGACGCGGCAGTGAACTTGGCCTTGGGAGGCCGGGACACGGGGTTGCTCGGATACTACTGCGACCGGAAGTAGGACACGCTCGATTGGCACAAAGTCACCACCGATGCCCCGGGGGAGCTAGAGGTCGTATGCGACGCCGACACGACTCTTAACTACAGGCTGTGGCTGTATGATACGAATCAATCAAGTGAACTCACCCGGCACGAAGGATCCAACGTGTCGTCGCGCAAAGTGAGCAGGCCCAACCTAAACCCCGGCACCTACTATGTTCGGGTCGAGCGGCTGAGTGGTCATGCCGGATACACGATAACCCCTGTGCACATCCAGCAGCCTCTTGCTGAGTCTCGTGAGCCAGACGACTCAGCGGCGACCGCACAGCCTCTGCCCCTGAATTCCGCCACAACTGGACTTCTGGGCTACTACTCAGGCGGGAAAACTGATACTGTGGACTGGTATCAGGTCAACCTCCCGCGGTGGGAGGCTTACGGCTCAGGTGGCTGCAGATGCCATGCTCTCGTTCAGGCTCTGGCTGTGCGACACAAACGGCGCGACCGAATTGCACCGCGACGAAGGCGGGCAGCCGGACCCGCGCGCACGCACAGTCACAAGGGCCGAGCTGCGCCCCGGCACCTACTACGTTCGTGTGGAAAGGTTGGCAGGTCACGGGGGATACGTCTTGGCCGCCACGGATAGAGCGGAGGGCGTATTGGTTAGTCCAATGCGACGAGACTTGAGCCCGGTCAGAGTGGGTGAGACATCAACAGCTGCTCACATCGGAATCACAAACCTGGGCCAGGCACCGATCTCCCTGGGACAGGTGCAGATGACCGGGGCGAACTCGAGTGAGTTCGAGATAGTCGAAGACCGCCTGTCCAACCAGACTTTGGCTCGCGGGGCAACTCGCAGCGTGGCTGTGGCTCTCTCACCCAGATCTCCCCGGATGAAGGTGGCGGCACTTTCCCTTCGTGCCCCCGACGGCGTGCAGAAGGTGGATCTGGCGGGTTGAGGATTTGTGGAACCTGAGGAACTGAGCATAGGTCGGATGCCTGAACCTCAGGGCCCGACCGCCCAACCCCTGGTCGTGCAGCCTTAGGCACCCCTCCCATTGGTGCCTCAGCCGCCGCCTCCAGCGCAGTGGGTTCGCCCGGAGCCGCCTCCGCAGCCTGTCGCCGCGCAGACGACAGCTCCGCCGCCTGCTGCCGAGCCTGCGACTGAGCCTTGGAGCTACTACGGAGTGTGGCAGCCGCCCGTCCGGGAGCTTGCCTCCTTGGAAGACCTCGACCGCGCGATCGCGCGCCTGGAGGATGCCATATACAAGGCCACAGTCGGCAGGTCAGCACACCCCGCATTCCTTGAGGATCTCGGCATGATACTGGGTCAGTTCAAGGCGGCGAGAGACGCAATAGCCAAGGAAGCTGCGACGCCGTGAGATAGTGAGGATGAGAGGTCCCCTGACCCGCGAGAGTCCCGGGGGGCCTCTCACGAAGTGCCGGGGCTTGTGATTTGGATGGTATAATAGACTGGCAGGCAATCCACATGTCCCCCACATCCGCCATTACAGTCCAAGGAGTGTGAGAATATGTCCGTAGAGCAGAGGCTTTCCGAGCTTGGAATCACGATCCCTAGTGCCCCCAAACCAGTGGGAGCGTACGTTCCCGCGGTTGTCACCGGAAGCCTGGCTTTCGCATCCGGGCAGGCCAATACTGTAGATGGGAAGCCAACCATCACCGGTAAGCTTGGACGGGAGATCTCACTCGAACAGGGGTACGACGCTGCGCGGTTGGCAATGATCAACTGCCTCGCGGAACTCAAGGCCGTCCTTGGCACCCTCGATAGGGTCAAGAGAGCAGTCAAGGTCACAGGCTACGTCGCCTCGGCGGAGGGGTTCGTCGACCAGCCCAAGGTCATCAATGGTGCATCCGAGCTCCTGCTGGAGATCTGGGGCGAGGCGGGGAAACACGCGAGGGCGGCCATAGGCATCGCTGAAGTACCCGGTGGGTGCCCTGTAGAAGTCGAGCTCATAGTGGAGCTTCAGTAGCTCGCGGGTGGAGATGGCGGCCCGGACGGACCGTCCCCCGGCGGGGGCTGAGGGCCCGTCTGGGCCGTCAAGCGACCATCTAAGCCTGCCTACCTGGTGCCCTAAGGCCCGGCGTCTGGACATGGCCCCTCGGCGACGAAAGCCACATCATCAACGAAGAATGAACCGCGTCCCGCCTTGATGAACCGGACAACGACGGTAGTGCCCTCAGGAACGCACGGCGTATAGGTGCTGAAGTAGCTGTACTGCGGGTCTACCCGAGCTGGGATTCGTAGCTCTCTCGCCACTGTAGCATCGAAGAGAACCTGAGCGATGAAGGGTTCATTGCTTGACCCAGTGGCGTGGAACTCAAACCGATAGCAACAGTTCGCCCCTACTCCTTGGATAGTCTGACCGAGCATTGCCGGATCGTTGACGTTCGGCGGGAATCCCAACTGAGCTGCGAAGTCCAAGGTATGGACATTACCGTCCTCTTGCCCGACATTCTGGACAATGTCCCAGTCGTGCGGAGTCGTGTTCCATTCATCGAAGGATCCGTTTCTAACCAGGTTTCCGCAGGGACATACTGGCGCCGGCGGCCCCGGAGGTCCAGGCGGCCCCGGAGGTCCAGGCGGTCCCGGAGGTCCAGGCGGTCCCGGAGGTCCAGGCGGTCCCGGAGGTCCAGGAGGTCCGGGCGGTCCCGGCGGCCCGGGCGGTCCTGGAGGCCTAGGCTTCTTGCCCTTACACACCGGAACAGGGAGGGGTATGGGCAGGCAGGGAACTGGCAGGGGGCACAATATGGGAACCACCTCCTTCCGCGATCTGGTTCACTCTACGCAGGACCCTCCCTGCCTGCGACGTGACTAAAAGCCTGATCAACCACGCTTTGAGCATATTATCGAGAACCTTGGGCGGCGGAGACCACTAGAACGGACTGGCGGGTCCAATGCGTATCAGTGCATTCGATGTGCGAACCGTCACATTCGCGCCTCCACCCTCGAGAACGATGTTGGCGGCGGTCCGCATGGCAAAGACCACATGGGGCCTGAAAGCGTGGGCCACCTCCACCCATGCCTCCGCTTCGGACCCTCGCGTGCGTATCGCGACGCGCGCCCGCGACTCCGGGGAGATCTCGAGATCAACCGGGGCGTTGGACGTAATGAATCTGAAGGATCCCGCGTCCGCGAAGGCCACGTCGGCGTGGATTGGGGCATTGCTCGTCGCGGCTAAACCTGATCCACCAAGGAACCTGGTCCGGTGCAGCGTCACTGGAGCGAAGGAAGTGGCCACCTCTATCTCCCCCGCGCAGTCCACCACGGTGATCTCGCCGTTTGAGGTTAAAGCCGATATGTTCGCGTTGAGACCCTGCAGAGTGATTGGGGCGCCGGAGGTTCTCGCCACCACGGCTGTCACCATGTCGCGGGGTACAGCGAGGTCGAGCCCCACCTCAACGGATTGAACTGCTGCCGGCCTGACCGGCCTGAAAACAAAGAGCGCAAGCCTTCCTTCGGGCCTGGACATGAGCACTCGGACTCTTGTCGCGTACCCACGCATCTCGTCTTCATCCGTCCCGCGGACTGCCTTTCGTACAGTCATGCGTATGCCCCCGCCGTCCCAAGCCGATACGGCGATGGGCGCGTTTGAGGTTATTACGTGCAAGTCAGACGGAGCGTCGAAAACGATGTTCTCGGTATACTCGTCAGTCAGTACATGAATTGCCCCGGAGGTTTCCGTCCCGGAACGCGGTGCGCTGGAAGTTGCCGCCCCCGACGCCGAGAGACCAGTTACCAGCGCCCACCCGAGCGCCAACATCAAGAGCCGATCCTTTCTCTCAACAATCACGCCGCATTCCTCCATGAAGAACCGCTTCGCTTCGAAGGCGTCCACGCAGCCTTCCCACAGTGTTCGACATGCGCCGTAGGGGATTCCTTTTTGGGCCCACGCGGCGGATGGATGCAGGATTTTGCCGAGGAATGCCCGACGTACCATTATGGCACCCTCGCGGCGCGGTCCCGTGCGCGTTGTCCCCACGCGTGTGGGGATGAACCGGATCATCGACCGAAGCCCGACGGGGCCGACGCGCGTCACAAACCGCCTCTACGAGGGGAACCTCCATGAAGCACAGAAAGTATAGATCATCTGTCGGCGGCGTTCTCCTGCTGTCCACTATGTTCCTCTTGCTTTTGGTTCAGCCGGGATGCCATGCCTCGAACCGAGTGGTAGGGGGCGTACTGGACCTGAGCGCTTGGAGTATCGAGGCTGGCAGGAGCGTGAGGCTGGACGGTGAGTGGGAGTTCTACTGGGACCGCCTACTCGAGCCCACCGATTTCGCGACGAATTCCCCACGGCCCGCTCCGATGCTGATGGATCTTCCTCGGCCTTGGAACGGATATCCTACTGACAAGGGACCCCTCCCCGGGGAAGGACGTGCCACATTCCGGCTGCTCATACGTATCGGGGGACATCAGAGGTCCACTTGCGATCAGGATCCCTTACACGTCCACAGCCTACAAGCTCTGGGTGGACGGCGCTCTCGTGGCCGCGAACGGAGTCGTGGGCCCTAGCCGCGACGCCATGGTCCCGCAGTATCTTCCCCTTGTGGCGCAATTTGAACCGAAGCGGGACGAGGTGGAGATAGTCGTCGCAGTGTCCAACTACTATCACAGGAGGGGCGGCATTTGGCAGGGGCTGACGTTGGGAACAGCGAGGGACATGGTTCGGCGCAGGGAGACTGGCCTTGCTCTGACGGCCTTCCTTTTCGGGGGCATCCTGATCGTGAGTCTCTACCATCTCGGGTTTTGCGCCCTCTACAGAGAGGAGCACTCAGCGCTTTACTTTGGCCTCATCGTGCTCATCTTGGTTCAGGCGTTGATCGCGAGGGGAAGGTACCGGCGCGCAAACGAACTTGCCATGATGGATCCTTTGACTGAGGTGTACAACCGTAACTATCTCTACCCTGCGCTCGAACGCGAACTGGCGCTGGCTAGGCGGCACGGGTACTCGGTATCGGTCTCTCTTGTCGATCTCGACAGGTTCAAGGCCCATAACGACACTCTCGGGCATCTTAAAGGGGACAGATTCCTCCGCGATCTCGCCCGCGATCTCCGGCAGATCGTTCGGAGATCCGACGCCTTGGCCCGGTTCGGAGGGGACGAGTTCGTGATAGTCCTCCCGCACACCGAACACAAGGACGCCCTGGATTTCGTAGCGAGGGTGAAGAAGGAGCTGGCTGCTGGATGCCCGGCCGGATCGTGTGTGACGATGTCCGTGGGCGTGGCAACATATCCGGCGGACCCCTTGGATGCTGAGGGACTTCTGTCACAGGCGGACAGGGCTCTGTATTGCGCCAAGATCGAGAGGGACGCCATAAGGGGATCCCGAGAGGCAAGGCACGGGATGGCCTGCGCCGGGACAGCTGCCAAAGGCGTAGGCCGAGACGGAGATTGATCGCTTGTTCACTGTGACCCCCTACGTGGTCTCCATCATGGCTTTGGGGCGTCGCTCATCGTAGACCGCGGGTAGACTCAGGCACTGGTGTGGTATAGAGTGCACGCTGAGGAGAATGGGGCGCCACAGCCGCCGGCATAGCCGCGCACCGGCGGCGAGCCTGGCCGAGCCTCACTTACTCCGCCAAATACTCACGGATCCTGTGCCGACATGCCCGCGCAGGTCAAGGCGGATTGACGCTTCCTCGTACCCCTCCGACCTATAACTTGGCTGCCCGCCGGAATCCTTTCCGGTGAAGCTTTGCTCATCTACCCGGAGGGTTCCGGATCCAGTTCGGACGTCCGCGGAGACAGCCATCTCCTTGGGCACGAACACGGCCAATTCCCCGGAGCCGACGTCGACATCCATGTAAACGGTTCCGGCGACGACAGGACCGCAAAGGTCCACAGTGGCCCGGCCGGATCCGACATGTGCACGCATTCGGTCTACCTCGATGTTCCCAAGCCCCGAGACGCTCACTCTCCCTGATCCAACCTCGAAGTCAACTCTAGCCGCGTTCACGCTTGGTCGGGAGGACAACGGGGTGGGAAACGCGAGCGTGCCCACGCCGCTCCCCACAGTCAGTCTGACCATTTGGATTTCCACTTGATCAAGCACTGCGTCCAGATTCCCGGAGCCAATCGCCAGCCTCGCGCTTGTCGGGAGATCGGGCCGTCCCAGAGTGACGACGTGTCTCTCCATGAGCCCTGGGCTCAAGTTGGTGAAAAGACTAGTGTATTGCCTGAATTTGCGCATGCTGTAAGAGACTTCGAGTTCTGTTCCCGCTCGAGACGACCGAAGCTCGGGTTCACCGTATCGAGGGTAGTAAGTGGCGTGGGCGGTGAGGACGCGGCCTTGGTCCGATGGAACGGTCCGGAGTACGACATCCGATCCCTCAAAGGAGACATCGAGGCTGAGCGCAGATGGCTGGTGTTCGTCGTAGTCGACCCGAAGCTCCCGGGTTTGCCTGGGATCCGGCGACCACGAGCCGCCTTCCCGCCAGACAGCGCCTTGGCTTGCGATGTTCGCAACCACAAACGCACCGAAGAAGATGAAGGCGATGCCGACCAGGGCGCCGAATGCGCGACTGCCTCGGCCGAAGAAGATCAACACTCCCCACACAATAAGGAGGACGGGCCAGTAGCGCCAAGCATCTGCCCAGATAGACCAGGGCAGCCTGCCCGTCGTGTTCAGAAGCAAGACCACCCCGGCGCCGATCAGGGCGAGCGGGCCGGTGAGGTCCCACATACCTCTCTTCAATTCGCGTACCCCCTTGATCTTGTCCCTAACCCGGACGCGCCAATGACAATTCGTGTCAGGGGTCTGCATTCCTTCAGGATAATGTGTCGCTCAGGCCTAACTCCATACAGGACATTGGCCGGAAACGTCATTGCGGGGTTTCGCGTCCGCGCCCGGATGGGAGGCTGGACAAGATGGATCAACGGACGGCGGAAGTCCGCGTCTCCTCTACAACAGAGGAGGCCGAGGGTGCTTTGCTCTCCCGATACACCATGGTTGCGAGGTGTTCCCGCGATGCTATCATTTTCCTGAACCCGGAGATGGGTGGAAGTCAGATCACTGAGGCAAACAGGGCCGCGATGAGAGTGTACGGTCACGGGCAAGACGAATTCCTCCGCATGAGCGTCTGGGATTTGTTGGACTCAGACGCAGGCGAAGCTGCGGCGCATCTGGCCCGAGTGGAGAGCGGTCCGGAAGGCTCGATTGCGGAATTACGACACAGGCGGAGGGACGGGGCCGTGTTTCCCGCCGAGATTTTTCCTGCGCGCGGCGTACTTGACGGCCGAGGCATTGTCCTGCTTGTTGTTCGATACATCACCGACCGAAAGCGGACGGAAGAGGAGATCCGGTACCTCGGATTCCACGACGCCCTCACGGGACTGTACAACCACTATTACCTGGAAGAGGAACTCAGGCGATTCGACGTCGAACCCCAACTTCCTCTGAGCCTGACCATGGGGGATGTCAATGGCCTGAAGCTTGTCAACGACACCCTGGGCCACGAAGCCGGGAACAGACTCCTCGTGAACATGGCGGTGGTTTTGCGACGTTCCTGTCGCAAAGAGGATGTCATCGCCAGGTGCGGAGGGGATGAGTTCGTCATCGTGCTCCCCAGGACCGATGCCAGGGCGGCCCTGGATGTCTGCAACCGCGTACGCCAGGCATGTGCCCGGGCTGAGGAGGATCCGGTTCAACCCAGCATTGCGCTGGGCACCACAACGCGTGACTCTCTCGAAATCGGAACCGACGTGCTGTTGCGTGAAGCTGAAGAGCGGATATACCGCAACAAGCTGATGGAGGGCAAGAGCGCGAGAAGCGCTATGGGCCTCCCGCTTCGGAAGACTTTGGCCGAGCGGACTCACGAGACTGAGGAACACGCGGCCCGCATGCAATCCTTGGCAGTTGCGGTAGGAAGGGCTCTGGATCTTTCCACAAACCAGCTGGATGACCTGGCTCTCTTGTCGGTTCTTCACGATATTGGTAAGATAGGCATACGGGACAGTGTTCTGATGAAACCTGGGCGCCTCACGCCGGACGAGTGGGATGTGATGCGGAAGCATCCCGAAATAGGCAGCAGGATTGCCCAGTCAGCTTACGAACTGACGCCGGTTGCCGAGGCCATTCTGGCTCACCACGAGTGGTGTGCGGGTACCCAGTTCGATCCCAGTCTCGTTGAGCTGTTCATCCAGACCATGCGGGTGTGAGTGCTGTTCCCCAAACCTTCCCAAGATGGGAGGTTACGCACCGGGGATGAAGCTTCGGAAGAAGGTTCTCATCATATGTCTCTCCGCAATGGCGGCACTGACCATTGCGGTATGGGCCACGGCCCGGCTTGTGGTCCTGCCCCGTTTCGCCCGACTTGAGGAGGACTGGACTCACTCACGAGTTGAGGCTGCCACCTACGCCTTTGCCCAGACTCTGCAGGCGTTCGAGACCCTTACCCGCGATTATGCTGAGTGGGACGACACGTACGAGTTCGTTGTGGACGGGAACCAAGCATACATCTCCTCGAACTTCGTCATGGACACATTCGTCAACAATAGGCTCCACGCTGTCTACATCACTCGCCCTGTAAGATCGTGGATGTAGAC
>JANLFS010000044.1 GCA_024655925.1 Bacillota bacterium
TGAGAAGATCTGCGAGGCCATTGCGAAGTGCAAACCTGTAGCTGTTGAGGAAGACTGCAAGATTGTCGCAAGTGTGGCAGGGCAATCCGAAGAAGAGACGGCCCGGATCGCGCGGGCGGCCCAGGAATCCGGAGCGGATGCGATAGAGATCAACATGGTGTGCCCGGCCACCGGACCTCATCTGGGGCCTGAGTACGAAAGGCTAGGGAAGTACTGGTCTGAAACGCCTGACCGTGCAGTCTCTGTCATCTCCGAAGTGAAGAAGAACGTGACTGTGCCGGTTTGGGCCAAGTGCACTCTGGAGAGACTCGTGAACCCCGACTTTCTGCACGAAGTCGACTCAGGCGCCCGGCCAGACGCGTACTCGTTCATCGGCGGGCGCACGCCGTGTCTGGTCATAGATGTCGAAACCGGAAAGCCCAAGTTCCCTGGGAACACCCTTCTCCGGTTCGAGAAAGGTCTTCCGGTGGTTCCCATGGTGACCGGCCCGGTCAAGACGTCGACAGTACTGCATGCCGCTTACCTGGCGAAGCTCACCAAGACCCCTCTCATCTGCTCCGGCGGTCTCTCGAGAGGCTACGATGTCATAGAAGCCCTGATGGCCGGGGCGGCCGCCGCTGGCATATCCACCGCGGTGTATCGGAAGAGGGATGTGTCTTTGGAGATTCTTCGGGAGATCGAAGAGTTCATGAACCGTAGGGGCATTGATGACCTTGGGTCGGTGGTCGGATGCGCGCTGCAACACATACCGGGCCCGCCCCTGCTAAAAGTACCTGGAGTATGAGATCCGTCCGATTGGAGGAGGCGAGACCGCAGTGTTCGAAGGCCTGCAGGAGACTGCTCTCAAGTCTGAACTGGTCCAGGCCATCAGAGTGCTGGCCAACGGCGGCATTCTGACACTCATGGTCGGGCATGCGAGCGTCAGAATGGGGGACAAAGCTTTGATCCTCGGGCATGCCCACAAGTCCGGGAAGACCCTGAACCAGGTGACTGAGGATGACATTGTTTCCATCGACCTCGATGGCAGTCTCGTGGAGGGAAGACTCGCCCCGCCCGGTGAACGGTTCATCCATTCTGAAATCTATCGCGCCCGGCCCGACGTGGGTGCCGTAGTCCACGCGCACCCTTTGGCTTCGCTCCCGTTCGGCGTAGCCGGCGTCGACGTAATCCCGGTGTTCGCCCGGGCGGTACCCCTCGGGCCGAGAGTCCCAGTGCTAGATTATCCAGGTCAAATTGACACCGGAGACAAGGGAAAGATGGTTGCACAGGCCTTGGGTTCCGGCAAGGCCCTCCTGCTCAGGGGACACGGCACGGTCGTCGTCGGAGATACATTGGAGGAGGCATGCGTAAACTCATTCATGCTAGAGATGAACGCTGAGGTGCAGTTCCGAGCGACCCTACTCGGTCAAGTGAAAGCCGTCACCCCTGAAGAGGCGGGAGTTTCTCAGAATGCCAGAGGCTACAAGCCAACGAGCGCGTGGTCCTATTTCGTGGACAAATACGCGTGAGACCGTTTGGCCATTGTTAGCGTCCCCTCCATCGTCTCCGGTGTACTCGATTCTCCCGGTTGGCCGAGTATCCACACTCATTCAACCGCCACAGCATCACTTATCGGCTGACCCGGTCGGCGACTTCAGACTGCGCCGGCCCAGATGGCAGGACACCCTCCTTTCCATGCCGAATAGGCATGAGCAACGGAGGGATGACAATGCCCAAGAACCTGAGAACCTACGTTGCTGACCTCAAGGCCGCGGGTGAGAAAGCCTTTCTCGCCACGCAGCAGCCTGTTGATGCAAAGTTCGGTCTCACCGCCGTCCTCCAGAAGCTGGAGCAGCAGGGGCGGTACCCAGCCGTCCTCTTCCAGAGAGTGGTCGGCAGCAAGATGCCTGTGCTGGCGAACGTGTTTGCGTCTCGAGCGGGACTTGCCATGGCGCTCGGGGTCCCTCCTTCCGCGCTCAACTCCCGCCTGCGCGAGCTTGACGCTGCCGCCATCCCGCCCAAACGAGTCGAAGCCCCCCCGTGCCAAGAGGTAGTGCTCAAGAGTCCCCGCGCGTCCCTCTCCGTCCTTCCGCAGATATGGCACAACTCGGGCGACGGCGGCCCGTACATCACCGGTGGGTGCGCCGTGACCGCCCATCCGGACACCGGGGTGACCAACCTTGGAATCTACCGGTTGATGATCAAGGATGACAAGCGCATGACGGTGCACCTCTCGGAGACAAGTCACGCTGGGATCCTGCTCGAGGAGTACGCACGGCTCGGAAGGCCTATGCCCATCGCGATTGCCATCGGGCATCACCCAGCGTTCTACCTTGCCGCGGTCTCCTTGGGCCCATACGGCGCGGATGAGTACTCGCTCGCCGGAGGGTACCTGGGTGAGCCCGTCACGGTGGCCCGCGCCGTAGAATCGGGCCTCGAAGTCCCGGCCGAGTCGGAGATCCTGGTGGAAGGAGAAATTGTCCCGGGCGAACTTGACCATGAGGGGCCTTTCGGTGAGTTCACTGGCACCTATGGCCAGGTGCTGACGAATCCGGTCATCACCGTGAAGGCCATCACCATGCGACGCGACCCTATCTTCCTTGACATCTTTTCCGGCCACGCTGACCATCAGGTGCTTGCCGGAACCCCACGGCTTTCGTGGGTTTTCAGAGCAGCGCGTGCGGCGTGCCCGACTCTCTCGGAGGTATACATGCCGCCCTCTGGGTGCTGCCGGTTCTTCTGCTTCGTCTCCATAGACAAGAGGTTCGAAGGTGAGCCCAAGAATGTTGCCATGGCCGTGTTCGCGGCGGACTCCTGCGCGAGGTATGTGGTGGTGGTGGATGAGGACGTAGACGTCTTCGATGAGGAGGCAGTGATGCGAGCGATCGCCACCAACGTCCGAGTTCCGGCCGACACGTTTCTGGTGGAGAGGACCAAAGGCAGCCCACTGGATCCCACTGCTCAGGACGGACTGCTCGTCTCCAAGCTGGGGATAGACGCGACCCGCAAGAAGTCCGCGTCACGCAAGACGGTCTCTGTCGAGGAAGCCCGGGCGGTGGACCTCGACACAGTCTTCGGTCCAGCCTGGCGCGACGGACACTGCTGCGTTTGAGGAAAATCGAGCCCAGCCAGGAGGATTCTGCGCGCAGACGTAGAACTATACTGTGTGCCTCGTAGAAAACGTTTACTATTCCTCCGCCTGGGCATTTTCTTTTTGGCCCGTAGAAAACGTTTACTACGGCTTTCGGTGACTGAGACACAGAGGAGGCGGAGTCGCATGGCAGCAGGAAAGAGCGCGTCTCTGCTGGATGTGGCGCGCGCGGCCGGGGTATCGCTCGCGACGGCATCCCGTGTGCTCAGCGGGAGCGGATACCCGGTGAGCGCAGAGACTGCCCGCAAGGTGATCTCAGCTGCTGAGAGGCTCGAGTATCAGCCGAACATGCTTGCGAGGAACCTGAAGAGACAGAGAAGCGACGTGGCGGGCCTCGTAGTCCGCGACATGGCCAATCCATATTTCCTCGAGATCACCCGAGGGGTCACTGAACGAGGAAACCAGCTCGGCCTCATGATCATCATCTGCAATACCGCACGAGATGCCCGCGTTGAGCTTGAATACCATGAGATGCTGTGGGAGCACCAGGTCGGGGGGATTATCCTGGCAGGCGGGGGCAGACGCGGGGCGGACTTCCGGAACGCCCTGACCCGGCAGGCAGAGCGGTTCCGGACGAAGGGTCGACCTCTTGTGGCTTTGGCGCCCCAGGGCATTGATCTTCCAGGGGTCATGGTCGACAACAGGCGCCTCGGGCGGATGCTGACAGAACACCTCCTGGGCTTGGGCCATGCGGAGGTGGCGTTCATCGGGGGACCTGAAGACGTGGTGACCAGCTACGAGCGGTACCTGGGGTACAGGGATGCACTCAGGGATGCGGGGATACCGGAGTCGCCGCATCTTGTCAGATGGGAGTCGTTCATCTGGGACGGGGGTTACCGCGCGGCTGTGAGCCTTGTTGAGGCCGGGGCTAGGTTCACGGCTGTCTGCGTATCCAACGATAGCATGGCCCTTGGTTGCCTGCAGGCTCTGAAGGAGAGGGGGATGCGGGTCCCCGAGGACGTGTCAGTGGCCGGCATGGGGAACCTTCCGTTTGCTGAGTACTCCTCGCCCGCGCTGACAACCGCTGCCATACCCCTCTACGACATGGGAGCGCGAGCGGTTGACCTTGTGAACCAGGCCATGCATGGGGAGTCCCTCCCCGAGAGATCGGTTCTTTTGGATCCGGTCCTGGTGGAGCGGGCTTCCACGGGTCCGAGTCCGGGTAGATAAAAGCGATTCCGTCAGTTCAGAAAGGAGATGTGCAATGGGAAAGCAAGAATGGTCAGGTGTGTTTCCCGCGATAGCAGTCCCGCTTAAGTCGGATTTGTCCATCGACGAGCCGGGGTTCAGGCGGTATGTTCGGTGGCTCGCGGGGATTGACGGTCTCAAGGGGCTAGTGGTAAACGGACACACCGGCGAGATTACCTGCATGAGTCGGGAAGAGAGGAAACGGCTTGCCCAGATCGCTGTGGAGGAGGTGGAAGGCAAGCTCTCAATCGTCTCCGGGGTATCGAGCGAGAGCACAGCTGGAGCCATCGAGGACGCCCTCGCGGCGCAGGAGGCGGGCGCGGCGGGGATCCTGCTCATGCCGCCCCATCTCTGGCTCAGGTTCGGCATGAAGAAGGCCGCGCCGGTCAAGTTCTTCAGCGACGTAGCGTCGGCCATCGACATCAAGATCATTGTGCACCTGTACCCTGCATGGTGCAAGGCCTTCTATCCCGTGGAGACCCTGCTCGAAATGGCCAAGATCCCAAACGTGGTAGCGGTCAAGATGGGAACCCGAGACATGGCCAAGTACGAGAATGACGTGCTGGTGTTGAAGAAGAACGCACCCCACATTGCGCTTCTGTCCTGCCACGATGAGTACCTGCTCCCAACATTGATCCTTGGGGCGGACGGGGCGCTGGTCGGATTCGCCGGGTGCGTGCCCGAGCTCATTGTGGCCTTGTGGCGTGCGGTGGAGAAGCAGGACATGAAGGAAGCAGTCCGGCTCGAGGAGAAGGTCTTCCCGATGAAGAAGGCCATATACGGCATGGGCGAGCCGTCAGGTGAGGCACACGCCAGGCTGAAAGAGGCGCTCTTCCAGATGGGGATCTTCGATGCCGCATACATGCGCCCGCCGGTCATGCCCTTAGACGATGAGGAGAAATCCCGGGTGACTCAGGCGCTTCGGGAAGTCGGACTGATTAAATAGGTTCGAAGCCGCTACATAGCTATTCCATGCGGAGGTGTGCCAAATGAAGAAGGCTTTCCGGTCCTCAAGGGCGGCAGCTCTCCTTTCGGTGCTCGTGCTCATGGCGGTTGTCGTCGGCCCGGTTGCGGCGAAGGTTCAGATGCCCAGGTTTCTGACAATAGGAACAGCCGGGATCGGCGGTGCTTACTATCCGATCGGTGTGGCCATGGCCGACCTCTTGACCAAGCAGATTTCTGGCACTAACGTAACGGCGCAGGTCACTGGGGGTGCTGTCGAGAACGTCAAGCTCGTCTCAGACAGGTCTCTCGATCTCGCGATCACCCAGAGCCCGATGGCGTACGCCGGGATGCACGGGACGGCTCCGTTCGACAAGAAGCACACGAACGTTGCGACCCTCTTCTCCGGTCTGTCTGAGGGTGTCTTCCACGTGGTTGCGCGGCAGACTCCGGACATCAAGTCCATTGCAGATCTCAAAGGCAAGAGGGTCGTGATGGGGCCTGCAGGCGGCGGGGCCATCAACGTCATGGTCGACGTCCTGGCTTGTTACGGCCTGACTCTCTCCGACATCAAGGCGACTTACATCTCCTACGAGGAAGGCTGCACCGCACTGGGCGACGGGCAGGTGGATGCGGTGATAGTCCAGTCTGCTGCGCCCGCCCCGGCCATCAACCAGCTCGCGGCGGCCAAGAAGCCGTTCCAGGTGCTGTCCATCGAGGATCAGATCGTGCGTAAACTGATCACTGACTTCCCTTACTACGGTGACATCAAGCTTCCGGCGGCCATGTACGGAACGGCCCGGGACGTCTATACCATCTACACTACAAACATGGTAATCGTCCGGCGCGACTTCAGTGATGATCAGGTGTATGAGATGACGAGGATCCTGTTCGAGAACATTGACGCCGTGAAGAACTCGCACCCGTCGGCGAGGGGCCTCACCCTAGAGAAAGCGGTCCGTGCTGTTCCAATACCATTGCATCCAGGTGCGGAAAGGTACTTCCGCGAAAAGGGAGTGCTGAAGTAGGATGAGCACCTCGGGAAGCAGGGGCCTTCAGGATGCGGTTCTACGGGCCGTCCTCGTGGCGAGTTCGCTGATCTTCTTCTACACGGCGGGGTTCGGGCAGTTCTCAGCCACGACCCAGCGGGCGCTCCACTGGACTTTCATGTCCTCGGCGCTGTTCCTCACATACCGGACGAGGCCTCGGGGCCGGGAGACTGGGCTCTCAGCGGCCTGGGACGGTATGTGGCTTCTGCTCGCCGTGGTCACGGGGTTGTACATACTCCTTACATGGTCGAGTCGGACGCTCAAGGTTGGGGACGCGCCGACGATGGATATCATAGTGGGCATCGCGGCCGTGCTCGTGGTCTTCGAGGCCACTAGGCGAGCCACAGGTTACTTCCTCGCCACGACGGCAGCGGTCTTCCTCGCCTACGCCCTGTACGGCCCCTACTTCCCGGGGTGGCTCGGCCACAGGGGGATCTCCTTCTCCAGGATGATCTCGTTCCTGTGCTTCACTACAGAGGGCATCTTCGGGATCCCCCTTGGCATCTCGTCTACCTATATTGTTGTGTTCGTCCTTTTCGGCTCGTTTTTGGAGAAGTTCGGGGGCGGGCAGTGGTTTGTGGACATGTCGTACGCCGTGGCGGGGCGGTACCGCGGCGGTCCCGCGAAGACGTCGGTCATCTCAAGCGCGCTCATGGGGATGCTCTCCGGGGCTCCGGTTGCGAACGTGGTGACCACGGGTACGTTCACGATCCCACTGATGAAAAAGGTGGGCTACAAGCCCTGGGTTGCCGGGGCGGTCGAGGCGGTTGCGTCCACCGGCGGGATGTTCACTCCTCCGGTCATGGGGGCGGGCGCTTTCATAATGGCTGAATACCTGGGCACCACATATTCGAAGGTGGCGATCGCCGCAGCGGTACCGGCGTTTCTGTACTACTACGCCCTGATGCTTGCGGTGGACGCCCACGCGGTCCGAGGGGGGCTGAAAGGGCTTCCCGGGTCCGAATTGCCGAGTGTAAGGCGGACTATGGCGGACCGGGGTCACCTGGCAATCCCTCTCATCTTCCTCATATCCGCCATCCTGCTTGGTTGGAGCCCCATGAAGGCCGCATTCTGGGCGAGCATCCTCACAATCGCAGTGGCGTTCTTGAAGGCCAACACCAGGCCCAACCTGTCCGCCTTCCTGAAGGCATTGGAGAGCGGCTCTCGGGAGGTCGTCCCGATCGCGGCCGCGTGCGCCGCGGCGGGCATAATCGTCGGCTCCATATCCATCACCGGCCTGGGTCCCAAGATCTCCAGCAGTCTCATGGAGTTGTCCCGGGGCAATGTCATGCTTGCACTGTCGTTCACAGCCCTTGCCACCTTGATCCTGGGCTGCGCCATGCCTCCCACAGCAGTATACATCATCGTCGTGGCAATACTGGCACAACCCCTGCAATCCATGGGCCTGATGCCCATCGCGGTTCACCTGTTCATCTTCATCTTCGCTTCTGTCGCCGCCCTGACCCCGCCCGTGGCCATCACGGCCTACGCGGGTGCTGGCATTGCCGGGGCGGACCCCAACCGGACGGGCTTCACAGCGTTCCGGCTGGGCCTTTCCGCATACATCATCCCGTTCATGTTCGCCACTGCCCCTGCGCTAATCATGCAGGGCGATGTGTCCGCGGTGGCGGCAGCGGTCTTGACTGCTCTCTTCGGGGTGAGCTGCCTCGTCGCGGCGGTGGAAGGGTTTCTAATGTGCAAGTGGTATACACTACCCAGAGTGTTGCTGGGAACAGCCGCGCTCCTGCTCATTAGGCCCGGCCTCAGGACAGACCTGGTGGGGTTGGCGCTCGTCGCGTCCGCTGTAGCGCTCAACATGGCGTCAACCCGGGGCGTCGGTATTCCGCGATCTGGCTGAATCGTGGTATCCTCTGTGGTACAGAGGCCTGGCCGGTGTGCCCGGAGAGCGGAATAAGGGAGAGATGCGCAGGTGTTTTTCAAACGGCAGGACATACCCGTCGACACCATGCTCCCGGGGGTTTCCCGAAGGATCATGGCGCACGAGAGCAAGCTCATGATGGTGGAAGTGTATTTCGATGCCGGGGCGGTGGTGCCCGCTCATGCTCACCCGCATGAGCAAGCAAGTTATGTAGTAAGCGGAAAGGTCAGAGTAAATGTAGGCGGGAAGGAAGCCGTGTGCGAGGCCGGGGATAGCTTCTTCTCCAAGTCCGGCGTGGAGCACAGCGTGGCCGCCTTCGAGCGGTCAGTGGTAGTGGACGTGTTCACTCCGCAGAGAGAGGATTTCCTGAAGAAGTAGCGGCGTTGGTCGCGCCCCACTCGGGAGCGTGATTCGAAATCAGAAGACAAACACACGGCTGAGGTGATTGCGTGGTCCGCACCGTCATGTTCGATCTGGACGGGACTCTGATCCATTTCGAGTTCGAAGGATTTATGAGGGCCTACCTTGCAGCTGTTGGCGCCCGAGTTGCTCCGGTGATGGATCCCAGGCGGTTTGTCTCGCAGCTGTTGAAGTCGACGGAGGCCATGATGGCCAACCTGGACCCAAACCGGACGAACCAGGAAGTCTTCATGGAAGACTTCTTCTCCAAGATGGACCTTCCTCAAGATGTCCTGATGCCGGTCATAGATTCATTCTACCGCGAAGACTTCCCGAATCTCGCCGGCACGCTCGGCATAAGGCCGTTGCCTGCCGCCAGGCCCGTGTTGGAGGACCTCTTCCGCCGGGGATATGAGGTCGTAATCGCTACGAACCCGGTGTTTCCGCGGGTAGCCACGGAGGAGCGCTTGCGATGGGGCGGAATTGGAGACCTCCCATTCAGGCTGGTAACTGTGTATGAAGACTGCCATTTCTGTAAACCCAACCCCGAGTACTACGAAGAGGTGCTGTCGATGATCGGGCGGAAGCCCGAAGAGTGTATCATGGTGGGAAACGACGTCGACGAGGACCTTGCCGCCGGGGAACTAGGCATCAAGACCTATCTCGTCGAGGATTGCCTGATGGGAAGCGGCGCGCTGGGCTTCAAGCCTGATTACCGAGGCAAGTTCAACGACCTGGTTGGGTTCTTCATTTCCGATGAGTTCGCAAAGCTTTAGAATGGAAGCGACGGGCGGGGGGCGTATCTGTGTAGAGAGGGCCGAGCCTCCTTTGGCGGGCCTCTTTGTGGCCAGGCCCAACCGGTTCCTGGGCGTAGTATCGGTCGATGGTGTCGAGATAGAGGCCCACATAGCGGATCCGGGCCGCCTTGAGGAGTTGTTGGTGCCCGGGCGGCGGGCGTGGGTTTCTCCGGCGCCGGAGGGCGCTCAGAGCCGCCGGAAGACCCAATTCGACATGGTGGCCGTGGAGTCCGGCCAAACAATCGTCTCCGTGGATACGCAGGTTCCCAACAGACTCGCGCTCCTCGGGCTTCGCGAAGGGGCCTTCGAGGGGCTGCAAGAGTACCGCGAAATTGCCAGGGAATGGCGGTACGGCAAGAGCAGAATAGACTTCCGACTCTCAGGGGACCAGTTGCCTGACTGCCTGTTGGAAGTGAAATCGGTAACCCTAGTCGAAGATGGCCGGGCCCTGTTCCCAGACGCCCCCACCACGCGAGGCGCTAGGCACCTCGGAGAACTCGCTTCGGCGTCCCGTTCGGGACTCAGGGCGGAAGTACTGTTCCTGGTTCAGCGAGATGATGCCAGGGAATGCGCGCCTAACGTTCGCACAGACCCTGAGTTCGCGGAAGCCCTTTACCTCACAGCCGCGGCGGGGGTGGGGGTCCGCGCCCACATATGTCACGTAACTCCCGGCAGAGTCTGCCTTGGCCCGCCCATCCCTGTTGACATTCCCGGGTGGGCGCCATGAGGAAGGAGGGTATCGGGTGCAGGACCGAGTTCAGAGCAAGAGCGGCAAGCGGGGCAAGACCGTAGTCTTTCGGCTCGGGCCAGGCGTTGACCTCATGGAAGGGCTGACTCGCGTGTGCTTGGAGCACGGCATCAAGAGCGGAGTCGTGAATTCGTGCGTAGGTAGCCTCAATGGATGCAAGCTATTCACCCCCGTCATCCTGCCGGACTCCAAGTTCGGCGCGGGGTACGGCGATCCCATTGTCCGGGAAGGGCCCATTGAGCTCCTGTCCGTCAACGGGATGGTCTGCTTTCTTGAAGACGGCCGCCTTGCCCCGCACCTACATTTCGTCGTCAGCGACGAGCGTGGAAACACCTTCGGCGGGCATCTTGCGAATGAAGGGAACAGATGCCTCATAACGGTGGAAGGCTCCATAACCGAGTTCGAGGGCGTATCCTGCGTTCGCCGCTACGACGAGGAGACAGAGCTTGTGATGCTGTCGCCCGAATAGGCCGGCGCGCGGGCCAGCGGGTTTGGGCCGCCCCGGACGGTTCCGCCTGCGCCCGAGCTCATCCCGCGCCCACCGTCCTACGGTCTAAGCTCGTGCCCTTCCTGGGTTTTCGCCGTGCCGCGCGTCGTCCTGAACCTTGCGGCCTCGTCCCGCAGATACTCAGGGAGCACGTTCAAAGGGTATACACCTTCAGCTATCTCATCAAGCCACCACCACCAATACTCCTTGGGCGGCGGATTCTTTCCTCGGAAGTTACCTGCGCGCTTCTCATCATAGACCGGGCTCTGCGAGATCTCGCGTGCATGTTCGATCAGGGCCGCGTCGGCATTGTGCACCACCTCGAGCTGTTCTTCGGTTAGGGAGCTGAGCCTATGTTCCAGCTCGTCACGCTCTTCAAGTCGGGACGAGAAGAACTCTGCGCCCCCGACCCTATCCTGATGCCATCCTCTCTCTGTGCCCGAGCTATAGGCGTCCACCACGTCCTGGGTGGCTTTCTCCCTCAACGACATGTGTTCATCCTCCCCCATGAATCGCAATTGCGCCTGCCTGCCACTGTGCTATGTTGCCCAAAATCCGGTTCCTCGACGCCGCGGACGGGCTGCGCAAGGCTCCTGTGATTTGGCACGCTAACGGGGAGTTAACAGAGACGGTTGGCCATGTTTGCGAGATAGCCGAAAGAAAGAGTCCGGCGAGTGGCCTAATGAAACAGAAATGTGAGAGCAGGCAACGAATTACTTGCTCCGGCTTTCCGCCAGATCACACACTGTTTACGGGAGGGAGTCCAGTTGAGAAAAGGTCTCGTCGTAGTCCTTGGAGTCATATTCCTGCTTGTCTGGGGCGGAGCAAGCGCATTTGCAAAAGGTCTCGAGGTCGGTGCCAGTGTCCAGTATGGTTCCCTGAAAATATCGGACCATGACAACTACGACAGGTACGGGAGCCGGATTCCAATGGGCACGGTATCCGCGAGCTACGAGGTTGTTCCAGGTGTGAAATTATCGGCAGAGTACAGCCTCGGCGGAGTGACTCTCGATGAGCCGGACGATAACGACATAACCACCTACGGCTACCAGAATCTGAAAGTATCCGGTGCCTTCAGGATCTTGGAGAACGTTGACCTCCTGGCAGGGTGGTCATGGTTCAGCTCCAACTATGTGGACACTTGGTACAGCTCCGACTGGGAAGTGAAGAATACCGGCAGCGGGTTCAAGGTCGGTTTCGCAGCCAGCGTCCCAGTGACGAACAGCATCTCGGCCTCTGTTCGCTATGCTTTTCTGCCCTACGTGTACTCGGAGACCTTCACGGGATACTCAGAATATCCGACTACAGCGTCGGTAGATGAAGAGCCGACTGAGAACTACGTAGGTATCGGGCACGAACTTGAGGCCAAGCTGAACCTCTCCTTCAGAGGCGGACTGGCTGTGCAAGTGGGCTACCGGACAGAGGTCTATAATGGCGCATCAGATTGCTGCATAGACTACGTCCATGATCGAGCGGGTTTCAGTGGCCTGTTCGCAGGCGTCACCTACAGCTTCTAAGCTCGGAAGGTATCAGCAGAGTCAATGGCGATGGGGGCAGTGGGTTCATCCGCTGCCCCCATTGAGCTTCTTCCGGGGCATACCAAACTGCCGCGTCCCCCTCACGGCCTCTGCTTCGCGTAGTCCTGCACTGGCACGAGCGCGTAATCTCGTCCGGCGACTCTTGCCTCGAGAGCCTGTATGACCGCAGCCGCGGTGTCGAGAGAAGTGACGCAGGGGACACCCATCTCAGCTGCAGCCCGCCTTATTCGGAATCCGTCTCGGCCGGGGTCTCCTCCCCGGGTGAAAGTGTTGATCACGAGATGCACCTGATTCGATCTGATAAGATCCAGGGCATTCGGCGAGCCCTCATGGATCTTCACCGCGAACCCGGCATTGATTCCCGCTTCTTTGAGCGCCCTCTGTGTTCCTTGTGTCGCCACGATGTCGTACCCCAGTTGCGCCAGCCTTCCGATCAGAGGGACGGCTTCTTGTTTGTCCCTATCGGTCACCGAAACCAGGACCGTCCCGGAGTCGGGCGGGGCGTATCCGGCAGATACGATGGCCTTGTAAAGGGCGGTAGGATAATCCTCCGCGACTCCCATGACCTCGCCTGTGGATTTCATCTCCGGGCCGAGTGACACGTCCACGTTCGAGAGCTTGGCGAAGGAGAAGACCGGCGCCTTGACCGCGATGTACTTTGGCTCGGGCCATAATCCTCCCTGGTAGCCCATCTCCCGAAGTGTCCTTCCCAGGCTCACCTTTGTGGCCAGGTTGACCATGGGCACTCCGGTGATCTTGCTCAAGTATGGGACGGTGCGGCTCGAACGCGGGTTGACCTCGATCACGTAGATGACTCCATCTTTCAGGACATACTGAATGTTGACTATCCCGCGGACTCCGAGCGCACGGGCTATCCGGCAGGTGTAGTCGACCACCCGGGACTGGGTCTCATGGTCCAGGCTCCGGGGAGGGCACACTGCGATGCTGTCGCCTGAATGAACGCCGGCGCGCTCCACGTGCTCCATGATGCCGGGGATCAGCACCGTCTCCCCGTCCGCTATCGCATCCACCTCAAGCTCCAGGCCAGCCAGGTATTTGTCTATCAGAACGGGGTGGTCGGGCGATACCCGCATGGCGGTAGTGACGTACTCGCGGAGCTCGGCCCGGTCATGGACGATTCCCATCGCGCGTCCGCCCAGGACATACGAAGGTCTGACGAGCACGGGGAAGCCGACCCGGTCCGCGGCTGCTATCGCCCCATCCAGGGACATGGCCGCCCCTCCAGGTGGACGGGGTATGTCCAATTCAGCAAGGAACGCGTCAAACTTCTCCCTGTCCTCGGCCAAATCGATGCTGCGGACCGGAGGGCCCAGGATTCTGAACCCCGCGCCGGCGACGGGCCCCGCCAGGTTTATGGCAGTCTGCCCGCCGAACTGCACGATCACCCCTTCTGGCCGCTCCTTCTCGAGGATATTGAGGACATCTTCTGGCACGAGAGGTTCGAAGTAGAGCCGGTCGGAGGTGTCGAAGTCCGTGCTCACGGTCTCTGGATTGCAGTTGACTGTGATCGCCCGGATGCCCTCCTCCCGCAAGGCCCAGACTGAGTGGACGGAGCAATAATCGAACTCGATGCCCTGCCCGATCCTGATAGGGCCGGAGCCCAGGACAACCACCTTGCGCCCATCTATTCCGGAGGCTTCGTCCTCGTCCTCGTAGTCGGAATAGTAGTATGGTGTGTCTGCCTGGAACTCCGCGGCGCAGGTGTCCACCAGCTTGTACACAGGGGTGATCCCGTTGCGCGAACGGTGCCCGCGCACCCAGGCCTCATCCTTGCCGACCGTCCTGGCAATTGTCGCGTCCGAAAGGCCTGTCTTCTTGACCTGCCTCAGAAGACCGGGTGTGAGATTCTCGGCACCCGCCCTGGCAAGCTCCTGTTCAGCACCTGTTATATTCTTGATCTTGTTCAGGAAAAACCTATCTATTCCGGTCAGCTCGTGGATCTCGTCGATGCCGAGGCCACGGCGCAGACCTTCTGCTATGTAGAGGATCCTCTCGTCATCCGGAACGGCAATGTGCGCCCGTACCTGCTCGTCGTTCATCTCGGCAGCCTTGGGCGGGACAAGGCCGGGAAGCCCGATCTCAAGGGAGCGCACGGCTTTCAAGAGCGCGGACTCGAACGTGCGCCCGATGGACATCACTTCCCCGGTTGCAGTCATCTGTGTGCCCAGGCGCCGGTCTGCGGTGGAGAACTTGTCGAAAGGCCAGCGAGGGAACTTCACTACTACGTAGTCCACGACTGGCTCCGCGCACGCAAGTGTCTTTCCGGTTACGCTGTTCTGGATCTCGTCCAGGGTGAGGCCGATTGCGATCTTCGAGGCGACTTTGGCTATGGGGTAACCAGTGGCCTTAGATGCCAGGGCCGAGGACCGGGAGACTCTGGGGTTGACTTCAATCACGTAGTAGTTGAAGCTGCCCGGGTCGAGCGCGAACTGAATGTTGCACCCGCCCTCCACCCCGAGTTCGCGGATGATCCGAAGAGAGGCGGTCCGAAGCATCTGGAACTCCCGGTCGCTCAAGGTGAGCGTCGGCGCCACCACTATGCTGTCTCCGGTGTGGATGCCCATAGGGTCCACGTTTTCCATGCTGCAGACGACGATGCAGTTGTCCCGAGCGTCCCGCATGACCTCGAACTCGATCTCTTTCCACCCGGCAACGCTCCGTTCAATCAGGACCTGGCGGATCAGGCTCATCTTGAGGCCTTTTGTCGCTGTGTGCCTGAGCTCGGCCTCATCACCGACGATCCCGCCGCCGGTGCCGCCCAAGGTGTAGGCCGGCCGGACCACGACAGGGTACCCCACGGTCCCGGCGAACTCAAGAGCCGCGTCGACAGAGGAGACGATGGTGCTTTCGGGGACGGGTTCGCCTATGCCTTGCAGCATCTCCTTGAACAAGGCCCTGTCCTCGGCTTTTTGGATGGTGGAAAGAGGTGTGCCGAGAAGCCGCACGCCTGCCTGTTCCAGGACCCCAGACTCTGCGAGTTCCTTACCAAGGTTCAGTCCGGTCTGCCCTCCCAGGGTGGGAAGAAGTCCGTCGGGGCGTTCCTTGAGCAAAACCCGGGCTACGTGCTCCGGAGTGAGGGGTTCAATGTACACGCGGTCGGCCATGTTAACGTCAGTCATTATGGTTGCCGGGTTGGAGTTGACCAGGATCACTTCAAGGCCTTCCTCGTGGAGGGCGCGACAAGCTTGGGTGCCTGCGTAGTCGAACTCAGCGGCCTGGCCGATGACTATCGGGCCGGACCCTATGACCATTACTTTCTTCAGATCGCTGTTGCGAGGCATGTTTCCTCCGTCTCCTGCTTGAGAAGGGCGATGTATTCGTCGAACAAGTAGTTGGCGTCTTTGGGTCCGGGCGCGGCCTCCGGGTGGAATTGTGTTCCCACGATCGGGAGGTCGGGATGCTTCAGCCCTTCAACCGTCCCGTCGTTGAGGCTTCGGAACGTCACGATCAGGCCCGCGTCTTTCAGGGATTCTTCATCCACCGAGAACCCGTGGTTGTGGGAGGTGATTATGACACGGCCTCGTGCGACGTCCAGCACAGGGTGGTTAGCCCCTCTGTGTCCGAACTTGAGCTTGTAGGTGCGGGCGCCCAGGGCGAGGGCGAGGAGCTGATGACCGAGGCATATGCCCATGACGGGGATTTTACCGAAGAACTGCCGGGCGGTCTCAGCCACGTGGGCCGCCTTCACTGGGTCCCCGGGACCATTTGAGAGAACTAGGCCGTCCGGCCGACAGGCGGCGATGGTGCTGCTGTCGGTGCCGGCTGGGAAGACAACTACCTCACATCCTCTGGCATTCAAGCACCGGGCGATATTCCCCTTGGCTCCGAGGTCTATCACTGCAATCCGGGGTCCCGGGCCGGGGAACGTATGGATGTGTGACCCCGTAACCTCCAGGATAAAGTCCTGCTCACTCAGGTGAGGGAGGGTTCGTGACTGCTCGACCAGAGCGGTCCCAGCAATGTCACCCGTGGCGATGATCCCCCGCATGGTGCCGTTGGTGCGAAGCCGTCTCGTGATGGCCCGGGTGTCTACACCGGTCAGCCCGACGACGCCCCGCTCTTTCAGAAAGCCATCCAGGGTGCCTTCAGACCGCCAGTTGCTCGGCGTCTCGCACGCATCGCGAACTACGAAACCACGAACATATGCTCTGTTCGATTCGAAATCCGCATCGCAGATGCCGTAGTTCCCGATGAGCGGAGATGTCATCACTACGATCTGCCCGCAGTAGGAGGGGTCCGTCAGCACACACTCATACCCAGTCATGCCGGTGTTGAACACTACTTCTCCCCAGCTCTCCCCAGGCGCCCCGATCGCGCGTCCGCGGTAGATCGAGCCGTCTTCGAGCGCTAAAACCGCCTGCATCATATGACCTCCCGGGTATCCGTCGTCCGGCTCTCCTGGCCGACCAACGACAATCGCTGCCGTATATTGATGCATGGTGCATCGCGTAAACAACCCTATTGTGACCTAGTTTACCCCGAGAAGAGGACGGTGTCAATGATAAAGATACTATTAATGCGCATCAATATGCATTCCAGAGCGTGTGTTTCAACCAACTCTGAGGCTGTCGCTCTTGCGGGGGTTTGAGCCCTCTGAGAAAACGTCGTCTTCCTGATCGTTATGCCGCCAGCCCCGGGTGCGTGCAATTATCGTAGGGAACGACGACTAGAAGCCAAGGTAGATCTGCGCATGCGCGACCGCGGGCACAAAAGTGATATCCTCGTCGAAAAAGCCCTGAGCTGGCCTGTCGAGGAGGATACAGATGAACAGCAGTACTATTATCGCAGCACTAGCGCAGATAGCCGATAGGTTATTTGAGGAAGGCACAGATGGCCGCCACAGGGTTACGTTTCATGACATCGAGGTCGCGACGAAGCTCGCGGCGCGTCAAATTGAGGAGTTGTTGCTCCAAGCTCGGTTGGATGAAGTGGGCCACTGCGCTTCATGGTTACCATCGTTGATAGCCACCCTATGAAGGCTCCATATGTGAGGTTTGGCCTTGATGCTATAAGAGGAGATAGAGGAGGCTGCGCGTGATGACGGCCAGTGGGAGGGATCACCTGTTTGGCTACAGCGTGCGGCTGGCCCGGATCACCGAGGCGGATGAGGGCGGCTGGTTGGCCGAGGTGCTTGAACTGCCCGGATGTGTGTCTGATGGTGAAACCCCCGGAGACGCCTTAAACAACGCGAGAGAAGCCACAGAATGCTGGCTCGCTGCGGCAAACGAAGACAGAGATACGCCTCCTGGCCCCAGGCATCACGAGGACACTGAGTACAGCGGCAAGTTCACGCTGAGGCGGCCTAAGTCTCTGCACAGAGCTTTGAGCAAGCAGTCTGAGCGCGAGGGTGCCAGCTTGAACCAGCTTGTTCTCTCAATGATATGTCTTGCCTTTGGTGTTGGCTGGAGCAGGTTGGATCAACACGGTGACCAGCCAACGTGTGCGGCTTCCAAGGAGGTTCATACGGACTCAAAATGACCCCGAGATGCCGAGATGCGTGGACCGCAAGCCTGAGACCATGAACGGGGTAGCTGCGCCGTCTGATGACGACTATCGAACGCCCCCGTCGTAGACGTAGAGTGCTTTCCGCAGATAGGGAACAGGAGGGTCCGGCAAGTGGGAGACTGCCCCCTTCAAAGCCCTGAGACTCGACGGCGGCGTCCCCAAAGCGGATGGGCCAAATAATGCCGGACCCGGGGCCCACATGCGCCACCCCCGCCCCGCCCTACAGCTTGGTCCAGGACATGTCGATCCATGCCTCTCAGAGGTGCTCGTAGAAATGGACGATGACCTCATGGATGCCTTCTTCCATGTATCGTTTGGCGGTATGGACCCCATAGTCCTGGTCGTACCATGCATCAATGGTCCGTTCTCCGTCCACTGGAGACTCTCAGAGAACGGGATATGGCCTGTCATACGCACGGAGAAGTTGTCGATCCACACCCCAGGCGCCGCATTCCGTCGAGAAGTTGTCTTAAGGTACTACGTACTGGGCAGGGGAACTTGTGCGAATGACAGGATTTCTGACAACAACGCATAACCTGAGATTGTCCTGTATAATGATAGCGGCGACCGATTCGGGCCGCCTTTCCTCCGATGCAGAGCAATCCTCAGACCAGTCGAGTTAGGGGCGTTGTCATGTCGACCATCGGCAATATCATCTGGTTGGTTACCGGTGGCTTCGCCGGCGCCATTCTGTGGTGCATTGCAGGGATGCTTCTCTGCATTACGATTGTGGGCATCCCATTCGGGATTCAGTGTTTCAAGATAGCCGGACTTCAGCTGACTCCTTTCGGCAGGAGGGTAATAGGCGACGGCGGCGGAGCCGCCATGAGCGTTCTTGGCAACATAGTGTGGATTGTTCTCATCGGATGGGTTCTTGCTGTTGCACATGTTGCCATGGGGATTGCTTTTGCGGCGACCATCATCGGGATACCCTTCGCCGTGCAGAGTTTCAAGCTAGCCGCATTGTCGCTTGCGCCATTCCGCAAACGCGTGGTGTGAAGCCTCCTCACAACCGTGCCAGCAGTCAGTCCTTGCAACCGGGCGATGCCCTGGGCGCAGCGTCAGGACCTAAGCGGGCAGAGACGCTCAAGCGCGGTGGGTCAAGCAGGACAGGGCAGGGTACTCGCCAACGTTCGGACGGGGAGGAAGGGCCTTGTGAATCAGCGCACGCTCGGGGATGTCAGAGAGCGGGCATTGCGTGGCATGGCGAAAACGATTGCGTCCGCTCTTGTCGTCGGCTTGCTCCTGTTTGTGTCGGCAGGCCGGCTGGACTGGGTCATGGGGTGGGCATACGTTGGATTATCCTTCATCGGAATAGCTGCAAGTGCCCTGGTTGTGGATCCTGAGTTGCTTGCAGAGCGCGCCGAAATCGGGCGCGGGGTCCAGGCGCTGGATGTTCTGCTGGCAATCATCATGGCGAGGCTGGGCCCGGTCGCAATCTCAGTCGTAGCTGGCCTGAATCTGCGGTTCCGCTGGCAGCCCCGGATTTCACCTGGAATCCAGGGGATGGGCGCAGTGGCGGTACTTCTCGGTTATGTCGTCACCCTCTGGGCAATGGCCTCAAACAGGTTCTTCTCGGGAGTGGTCCGAATCCAGACGGAACGGGGACACGCCGTCGTCACCTCCGGCCCCTACGCCCTAGTCCGACACCCAGGATATGCGGGAGTGATTCTTGCCACGCTCGGTGCGCCTTTGATGCTTCGCTCGGCATGGGCGCTGGTTCCCGCCGCAGCTACAGTATGTGTGATAGTCGTCAGGACAGTGCTTGAAGACCGGACTCTACTGAGGGATCTTGCGGGGTATCGGATCTATTCCGAACGCGTCCGGTATCGCTTGCTGCCGGGAGTCTGGTAGGGTAGCGGGAGGTATTTAGTTGCGGCGCGTGTGTCGACACGTGACAGTCAGAGCATTGTATCGGTACCGGCCAGTTGAGTCTCGGACTGTCCTCGTGGGAATGGAGCCGTTGCACGAGTGATGTTGACGCCATCGCCCCATGATGTTATGATACGTACGACATCATGGCGGGAGGCGAATGGTGTGCATCTGACACGCAAGCAAATCTACCTCACCCCTGAACTTGATGAACACCTCAAGAGACTTGCATTGGCGACCGGGAATTCGGAGTCGTTCGTTATCAGGGAGGCCTTGGCCGAGTACGTGGCGAAGGCTGCCAAGGAGGCCGATCAGTGCGACAACCCGCTGGCGAAGTTGCTAGCTCTGGACGTCGACTGCAAAGCGACCGACGGCAGCCGGGAGCACGACCGCGATCTCTACAGGTCGTATACGAGGCCGCCCGAGGGTCCCAAGGGGTGCGCGAGGTGAAAGTGCTGGTTGATACGAGTGCGTGGATAGCGGTGCTGGTTCCTTCAGACGCCCATCATGCTCATGCAAAGGGAGTATTTGCTGACCTTCTGGCAGGCAACGCGTTGGTCGTCACGTCGAACTATATCATCGACGAGACTGTGACCTGGCTGCGCATGCACGCCAGCCACACAGCTGCGGTGTCGTTCCACGACACTATTACCCAGTCGCAGGAGCATAATCGACTGCATCTGGCGTGGGTCACTGAAGCCGTCGAAAAAAAGGCCTGGGACCTGTTCACGAGGCACCCTGGCCTCAAGCTGTCACTCACCGACTGCACTAGCGCCGTTTTGGCCGCAGAGCTCAAGCTGCCCATATGGTCATATGACAGCGATTTCGTGGCGCTTGGCTGCCAGGAATGGGCCAGCTAGGGATCGCGGCGCTCAGAGAACCGGCTGCCGGGCAGTTCCTTACGGCGCATCGGCACACACTTGTGCTACTATAACAGCATTCTCACATTCTCTCCACTCCACGTCCACCTCGCTGAACCCCGACTCGCGCATGAGGCTCACGGCCGTCTCTACGCTCGCGGGCACGTCTATGTGATAGACCCCCGCGACCTCCTCCGCGGCGACGCCCATGGCCGCAGCACGTTCCTCAAGCGACTGTCGATATGTTGCCTCACTGGCTGAGTCGACGAACCAGTCGGCTTCTATGTACTTGCCTCCGGGCTTGAGGGCGCGTCGTATCCTTCTGTACAAACCCGCTCGTCGGGAGGGTAGCAGATGATGGATGGTGTTGACTGCGAGAATGTAATCGTATGCTCCATCGGGCAACGCCCCGGTCAGGTGTGATCCCCGTACCGCCCGGATCTGCGCGGCGCGTTCACGATGCGAGGCTCTGAGCCGCTCCAGCATCTTAGCGGATAGAGCTACCACGTCAACTTGGGCGCGGGGCGCTCGGGCGAAGACCCCGACAAGCTCCAAACCGGTGCCGCATCCCAGGCCGCATACTGCTATCGGTTCGTCCGTGGGGTCTATCGCCGCGGGGACGATGCGGGTGTAGAACTCCTCGAAACCCGTAGTCTCATGACGTCCGGACTCCTTCTCCTCAGCCCATGAGCGTTTCATGTGCTCCTCGTAACCCTCTACTCGGGCATCGAAGAAGGCCCCATTTCCTCAGCCTCAGGGCGATCCTGGCCCATCACGAAACGGACCGCCCTCGTCAGGCGCTCGGGGAAGTCCTTGGGGAACGTATGCGCCATGCTCTCTACAACTTCCATGCGGCAAGGCACGCCGTTGTTGTCCAGGGCGTACTGAAGTTCCGACGTCTCGGCAAGGAATTGGTCCCGCTCGCCAGTGATTATGTATCCCCTAACGCCACGTTCAGCCGCCGACCTTATGCAGGGGGCGAACATCTCCGCGCTGCGAACCGCAGGGACGATAGCGATGAATCCGCGTGAAGGCAGGGACACCCGTCCGGGCACATACGATTCCCGGGCGCCTCCCGCGAGCGACAGGGCTATCGCAAGCCTTCCGCCCTGAGATGCGCCTGCAAGCACCACCCGGCCAGTGTCGAATCGGCGCGACGCGCGGAGTTCGACGAAGGCCTGCACTGCTTCTGCCTCCCCTTTGACCTGGTCGTCCCAGCAGTATTCGCCTCTTGCATATAACTGGGAAGACTGCGCCGAAGCCAGAAGAAACCCAAGGTCCTCCGCTGCAGGTCTGAAGCGCTCGATGAACTCGGGTCCGGATCCACCGCGCCAGTGAAACGCGAGCATCAGCGGAGGGACGCCTTGCTCGGTCGCGCCATCGCGCCCGTGAGCGGCGATAAGCTGGTCTGGAGGGTCAAGAGTGAATACTTCAAGCCTTGCGTTTGCCTGCGCCTCCTGCCAGCGCCTGCCGCTTTCCGCCAGGACCTTCGCCATCCGGGGCAGAGCTCGCGCCGCCTCGAGGTCCGGCTCTTGGAGAAGCGTAGACTCTGCCCACCACGCGCCATGGGCTAAACCCTGGGCTAGGGAGGACACAGCCTCTTCAGGCCGCCCCATGAGGCTGAGAAGGCATGCCCTCCAATACGCTGTCTTGGTAGTCCGGTCGGGGTAGGATCGAGCCGCCGACTCGGCGATTTCGAGCGCGCCGGCGAAATCCTTCGCCGCGTAAAGGTCGAACATCCAGGCCTGTAGCTCTTCGAAGGACGCGTGATCAGCCATAGGATCACCTCTTGGCGGTGAGTATTCGACCGGGGTTCGACCATTCCTTTCGGCACCCTGGGAAATGGGATCCTCGACAGGGTGCGTCGGCCCGGCCCCCCAGCGGCAATTACCTGCCCCCGGACTGGCCGCCCGATGAGCTGTGTTTACGGGTGACAAGATAGTAATAATAAGTGAGAGCGACGACCGCCGCGGATAGGATAGGAGGAAGATCGTCTGCTGCCGTGGCAGATACGGATTTTCCGACTATGGCTCCGCCGAGGCGCCCCTCCACCCGGCCCCCGGATACTATAAGGTCGCAGTCGAATCCAATTACGTCTCCCCCAACCCTGCCCTGTATGTGTTGGGCGCCGTGGAGAGCGATGTCTCTGCCGGCGATGCCGCCTCCGAGGCGCCCGGAAAGGGAATCCTCGGTATACTGGAACTCGGCGTCTTTCCCTATGATGCCGCCGCCGATCCTGCCCGTCACCCGGCCTGACCTTTGGTCGACCGAAAGGTCAACGTCGGCGCCGCGTATGAGCCCACCTATGCGCCCCCTGATGTAGGACGCGGAAGTCGAGACATCCACGGTGAAGCCCCCAATCAGCCCTCCGACTCGGCCACTGATCCTTCCGATGATACCACCTCACTCCTTGATCCACGCCCACGCCACCCGGTTGCCCGACATCGCGGTCTTGCCAATGCTCGGTTCGAACAGGCAGCCAAGCCAGGCCAGAACCCCCACATGGCATAGGTAATATGTGCCCGGGCTCGGAACTGGCTGCTCGCGCCAGGCCGTACACCCTCGCAACGATTCTGTCCGAGCTCGGGCTCCTTAACGTCACCGCGTCCAGCGCGCGCTGGATTGTTGCGGCGGCCACCGCCCGGTCAGCGTCAGCGATGTCCGGACCGGTGAAATCGCCGTGCCCCGGAACGACGGTAGTGCACAGAAGTGCCCCGACCTTCCTCATCTCGGTAATCCTCATTATACCATCGGCTGCCACTCCGAGATATCATCCGAAAGAGGTAGCCACAGAGTTGGGCGGTGTATGACAGCGGAAGTTCATCCAGCTTCCCCTGGTTCTCGGACGTCCCACAGGCCCACATCACAGGATCTCTCGAGTCTCATGCCAGAAGCAGACAGGTTGCTGGCCCCATAAAGGGAAGGTGAAACTCCGCGGGATGAGTATTGAGTAGTCTGAGGCAATCAGACCTATTTCGAAACGGAGGGCTTGAGTTGAGTAGCGAAACCGCTGGCAGTGACGTGAGTTCGATTCGGGCGCAGGTCAAGCTGTCACATGGAATGCTCCCAGTGGGCAGGCCCGGGAGGCTTTGGGCGTTGGTCACCTTGTCCGCCGACAAGGCGGCGATTGCGGGGTCCGGTGGCGAGGCCAAGGTGAAGCGGCTGCCGGTCAATATCAATGTGGTGCTCGATCGAAGCAGTTCGATGGCCGGGCAACCGCTTGAACAGGTGAAACAGGCGGCTAAGTTCCTGGTGGAACAGGTTGGAGCGGACGACTTCATGTCGGTGACCGTGTTCGACCACTATGTGGACACGGTCTTCCCGGCTCAGCGCGTGGTCAACAAAGATCTCCTGAAAGCCGCGATCCACTCGATTGAAGAGGGCTGGAGCACCAATCTCTCAGGCGGACTGCTTCGGGGCTATGAAGAGGCGCTGAAGGAATGCAGGCAGGGGCAGGTCAATCGGGTTCTGTTACTCACCGACGGGATGGCGAACGTAGGGATAACGGATCCCGCGACTCTATCCGCAAAAGCCCGTGCGCTGCTCGAAAAGAACGTGTCGCTCTCCACCATAGGGGTCGGCCTCCATTTCAACGAGGACCTCCTCATTGCCCTCGCTGACGCGGGCAATGGGTCCTACTACTATGTGAAGAGCGCTGAGCAGATCCCCAATGTTTTCGCAGCCGAACTCAAAGGGCTGCTGTCAGTGGTTGCGCAGGGCATCGCCTTGAAGGTGGACGGGCTTTCGGGCTGCCGGGTCACCATGGTGTACGGCTACGAGCCGTCGTTCACAGATAACGGCGCGTCCCTCTCCCTGCCCGACATGTTCCGCGATGAGGAAAAACGCTTGGTTGTGGAACTCTCGTATCCCGCGCTGCCCGGGGGGGAACACCCTCTGCTGCGCTTGAGTCTGTCGTATGCAGACGCATGCCGGACCCTTGCTCACACCAGTCTGGAGATCACCGCGAAGCTTGTTGCGACAGCGGACGTAAGCGAGCCCCATGAACCCGATTTTGAAGTGATCAAGGTCGTCGAACTTACAAGGACCGCCACAGCCAAGGACAGGATCGCTGAAGCGATGGATCGGGGCGACTACTCCCAAGCCCAGAATATTGTGGAAGAACGCCTGTCGGTTCTGGAGAGCCTGGCGCAAGCCGAGCGGGCGGACGATGAAGCGCTGCATGAAGAGATCGCCACTCTTCGCCAGTTGGACATGGGACGCTTGAAAGATGCCGATGACTCTCTTGTGGCAGAGACGCGCAAGGACCTTCGGAGCCAGAGCTACCAGGTCATGCGAGGTCAGTCTAATTACCGATCTCCCAAGCAAGCGGGGGACTAGGTGTTTGTGGGAGTCAAGGCCGCCGTGCGGAGGGTTTTCCACGGCTCAGGGCCACATGCCAGTGGGTTTCCGTGCAGCCCAGAATCGTGTCCCCGAGGACTTCCCGCGGCTCAGGCGAAGATGAAACAGGCTGCTCGCATATTGGGGGGGTCGGCGCGGTTGGCCTTCGAGAAGATCCTTGTTGTGGATGACGACCCCCCCATCGCGGACCTGGTCGCCTTGAACCTACGGAAACAAGGCTACGACGTAGCCACGGCAGGCTGCGGCGAAGAGGCGATCCAAGCCGTCGGGCATGGCGATTTCTCACTAGTCGTCCTCGACATAATGATGCCTGGGATGGACGGCTTCGAGACCCCGTCGGAGATAAGGAAACGCTCGGACATCTCCGTGATCCTCCTGAGCGCGAGAGGGGACGAGCCTGACAAGATCATCGGATTCGGGCTCGGGGCGGACGACTATATCACCAAATCCTTCTCTCCGGGCGAACTCGGCGGCGAGAGTAAGAGCCCACCTTCGGCGATACAGAAGCGGCGCCGGGCGGGGAGCGGCGACCCATCCACCGGGACAAGACTTGGATAGCCCATCTGACCCAGGCGATGCCGGGAGGTCCAGCCGGGACGCGGCCCGCAGCCGAACCTCCTCTGGAGTGAGGGACTTCGGCGACCTCGTAATCGACTCTGGGGCGCGCCGTGTGACCCTGCGGGCGAACCCAGTCGAACTGACGAAGACCGAGTTCGACATCCTCCTCTTACTCTCGGAGAGCCCCGGTCGAGTCTGCACGCTTGAGCAGATCTACCGAAACGTGTGGAAGGACGAGTACATCGGCGCCGCCAACACGGTGATTGCCCACATAAAGAACCTCAGGAACAAGCTGGGAGAGAGTCCACGTGACCGCGGTTTCATCGGGACAGTGTGGGGCGTGTGCTACAAGTTCGCCGAGGACTGACCGGGTCCAGAGGAGGAGGCGAGGCGAAGGTGACGCCGGCAAAGAGCATGACCGGGCGCAGGGGTCGGAGAGTCTCGGTCATGGTGAAACTGGCAGCCATTACTCTAGTTGCTCTTGCGGTTGCGCTGGTACTGATCAGCCTGGAGATTGGGCCAGAAACGCGAGTGAGCGAGGATGAATTCCGCCGGGAGTCCGGCGCCATGATCCGCAGCATTCATCGACTGGCCGAGGCCGGGAGGCTCTCAGAGCGGGAAATAGCCCGCGCGGTCCAGGATGTGGCCCCTCGAGTGCCCGGGATCATCAGCACTTCCGCAAGGCATGAGAGCTAACTGGAGTGGAGATGTTGG